>NZ_JBHWLY010000052.1:0-36776 GCF_042730435.1 Nocardioides sp. NPDC059952
AATGGTGGTGAGCATGTCGAGTGGGCCCCGGAGGTCTCCATCGAGGTCTCCCTGAGCGTGATCATCGGCATTCTGGCCATCACCACCATCTTGAGTCTGCTGAAGTCGCGCAGCATGACCGCGAAGGAGCGCGACGACGCCACCGGTCCGCGCAGCATGTGACGCGTCGACAGCCCGGCTGAGCCGGGACAACCCGCAGGCCCGCTCCGACCGGAGCGGGCCTGCGGTCGTTCTCAGAGCTCGGGCTGAGGCGGTAACGGCCGCGAGCACAGGTCCGCGGCCTCCTGCTTGCTCATCCCGAAGGCCCGCAGGAGGCGTTCGGTCATCTGGTCGGAGAGGGCTCCGGCGTCCGCGTCCGGCTCGGTCTCGAGCAGCTGGAGCAGGCCGAGGAGTGCTCCGCCGGCGGTCATGAGGGCGAGCTGGAGGTTCTCGATGTCGAACCGCCCGGCGGCGACGCCCGCCTCGATGTCCCGCAGGGCTCTGGGGGCCAGCCCGCGGTCGTGGATGAGCACGCGCATGCCCTCGTTGAGGATGACGCGTACGAACTCGGGCAGCTGCCGCTGGAGGCGTCCGGTCATCCGGAAGCTGACCGCGAAGACCTCGGCCGGATCGTCGTACGCCGCGACGAGGTCCTCGAGCAGGGTGCCGTAGGTCTCGAGGACGCGGGCGACGGCGGCTTCGAAGAGCGCTTCCTTGCTGTCGAAGTGGTTGTAGAAGCTGCCGAAGCCGACGTCGGCGGCGTCGGTGATCTGCTGGATGCTCACGTTCGGGTGGCCGTCGGCGAGGAAGGTCGTCGCGGCCTGGAGGAGTGCGTTCCGGGTGCGTTCCTTGCGCCGATCGATCCGAGACGGCGGCGACGCCGGTTCCGAGGTCATGCCTCGGATCGTACCTGATGATCTCATCAGAAACTCTTGACAGATAGAACCATCGATAGTGATGATTTCATCAGTTATCCAACGAAGGGGAACTGATGACGACCGTGAACGACCTCTCCCGGACCGAGCGCACCGTTCGTGTCGGACGGCGCGACATCTTCGTGACCGAGGCCGGGTCAGGGCCCGCCGTGGTGCTGCTCCACGGTGGCGGCGCCGGCGCGACGGGCGCCTCGAACTACGCGCGGAACATCGACGCCCTGGCTCAGCACTTCCGCGTGATCGTGCCGGACATGCCCGGCTATGGCCGCTCGACGAAGGAGATCGATCAGGAGGACCCGTTCGGCGACCTCGCGGCGGCCGTCGGCGGTCTTCTCGACGAGCTCGACATCGAGAAGGGACACCTCGTCGGGAACTCCTATGGCGGAGCAGCTGCACTGCGCCTGGCGATGGACCGGCCCGACAAGGTCGATCGGCTGATCCTGATGGGACCCGGCGGCATCGGCACCACGCGGGCCCTGCCGACCAAGGGCCTCAACGCGCTGCTCGACTACTACCGGGGAGAGGGGCCGAGCCGGGAGAAGCTCGCCTCGTTCATCCGTGACTACCTGGTCTTCGACGGCGCCGCCGTACCCGACGAGCTGATCGAGCTGCGCTACCAGGCCAGCATCCAGCCGGAGGTGGTCGCGAACCCGCCGCTGCGCCGACCATCCGGCCGGTCCGCGCTGCGGACACTGTGGCGGATGGATCTGACCCGCGACCCTCGCCTGGCGCAGGTGCGCGCGAAGACGCTGGTGGTCTGGGGCCAGGACGACAAGGTCAACCGCCCCTCCGGCGCCCGGCTGCTCGCCGCGACCCTGCCGACCTGCGACGTCTACCTGGCGGCCGACACCGGGCACTGGGTCCAGTGGGAGCGGGCCGAGCTGTTCAACGAGCTGGCGACGGCGTACCTCTCATGAGTGTCTTCGGCAAGGTTCAGCTCGGCTATCTGGTGGTCGAGACGCAGCGCTTCCGGGAGTGGCGGAGCTTCGGATCCGACGCGATCGGCCTGCACGTCGACGAGCTCGACGCCGACACGATGCGGTTCCGCCTCGACGAGCGCGCGTGCCGCTTCCTGATCCGGCGTGGTCCGGCCGAGGACCTGATGGCCATCGGCTGGCACGTCACCGATCACGAGACGTTCGACCGCATCATCGCCCGGGTGACGGACCGTGGCGTACCGGTCCTCGAGGGCACCCCGGAGGAAGCCGCGCTGCGAGGAGTCGAGCGGCTGTGGCGCTTCCCCGGCCCCAAGGGCATCGTCCAGGAGATCTTCACCGTCGCCCATGAGTCCTCGAGCCCGCTGCGCATGACGACCTCGGCGTTCGTCACCGGCGACGGCGGCATGGGCCACGTCGCGATCACCTCCCGGGAGCCGCTCGCGATCCACCGCTACTACGACACGGTCTTCGACTCGCGGTTGACCGACTACATCGACGAGAACATCGGCGGGCTGACGCTCAAGATCAGATTCCTGCGTGTCAACGAGCGCCACCACTCGATCGCGGTCGCCAACGTCCAGGGCCTCAAGATCGAGCCGGTCCGTACGCGCTGCCAGCACGTCAACATCCAGGCCGCGACGCTCGACGACATGGTGAGCGCGTACACCCGCGTCCGCGAGCTCGGCTTCAAGATGGCCTGGTCCATCGGACAGCACACCAACGACCGGGAGCTGTCGTTCTACTGCGTGAGCCCGTCGGGCTTCGAGGTGGAGGTCGGCTGGAACCCGATCGTCATCACGCCCGAGCTCGAGGAAGCGTGGCAGGTCGCCACCCATCAGGGCATCAGCATCTGGGGTCACCACACGGTCGACCCCGGCATCCTCGACAGGCTCGGGCAGCTCCGCCAGGCCGCCGCCCATCTGCGCCATCCCGAGATCACCGTCCCTGCCCTGAGCGGAGCATCTGCATGAACACCTACGACATCGCCGTCGTCGGCCTCGGCCCCACCGGCCTCACCCTCGCCCACCTGCTCGGCCGCCGCGGTCTGTCGGTGCTGGTGCTCGAGCGTGAGCCGGAGTTCTACGGCAACGCCCGCGCCGTCTACACCGACGACGAGGCGCTGCGCGTCTTCCAGACCGCGGAGGTGGCGGACGAGATCCATGCGGACATGAACATGGACTCGGCCGTGCAGTGGGTGAAGTCCGACGGCACGACCCTGGTCCAGTTCCGCGAGACCCAGCGGCCGCTGTGGTGGCCGGTCGTGAACTTCCTCTACCAGCCCTACCTGGAGACGAAGCTCGAGAAGCTGCTGGACCGCTACCCCGACGTCGACGTACGCCGCGGCCGCGAGGTCCTCGGCTTCACCCAGGACGACGACGGCGTCACCGTCCGGCACGCCGCCGCGACCGGGAGCCGCTACGGCAAGGACGAGAACGTCGTCGACGAAGGCACCGCCGAGACGGTGCGGGTGGCGTACCTGGTCGCGGCCGACGGCGGGCGCAGCGTGGTGCGGACGCAGCTCGGGATCGAGATGTCCGGCAAGAGCTACCCCGAGCGCTGGCTCGTCGTCGACCTCGCCGCGAAGGACGCCACCGATGGGAGGAACAGCGACGCCTTCCGCCACCTGCCCTACTTCGACTTCGTGTGCAGCCCGGACATGCCGACGGTGAGCTGCCCGCAGCCCGGCGGCCACCACAGGTTCGAGTTCGCGCTGAAGGACTCCGACGACACGGTGCACTTCGAGTCCGACGAGACCGTACGTCGGCTCATCGGCAGATACGTCGACCTGGACGAGGTCGAGGTGAGGCGCCAGCTCGTCTATACGTTCAACGCGGTCACCGCGGACCGCTGGCGCGAGGGCCGGGTGCTCCTCGCGGGCGATGCCGCGCACATGACGCCCCAGTTCATCGGTCAGGGGATGAATGCCGGGGTTCGCGACGCCGACAACCTCTCCTGGAAGCTCGAGGCGATCCTGCGGCACGGCGCGGACCCGGCGATCCTGGACACCTACGAGACCGAGCGGAAGCCGCACGCCAAGGCGATGATCGCGCTCTCGGTCTTCAACAAGTCGCTGGTCTCGCTCAAGCACCCGGTCGGCGCGAAGGCGCGCGATGCCGCGATGTGGACGGCGCTGCGGGTTCCCGGGCTGGGTGGCTGGATCGAGCGGGCCGGCATGAAGCCGAAGCCCCGCTTCGACCGCGACGCCTATCTCGGCATGCCCCGCGGTCCGCTGGGCGCCGAGGGAACGCTCGCGCCCCAGCCGGTCGTACGCCGCTACGACGGCCGCCCGATCCGCTTCGACGATGCTGTCGGGATCGGCTGGGCCGTGGTCGGCATCGGGGTCGACCCACGAGAGCGGCTCGGTGACGACATCGACACGTGGGAACGGGTGGGGGCGACCTTCACGACGGTGTTCGCCCCCGGCGCGCGTCCGCAGGGCTCGGTGGGCGACGGCCGTCGCCACGCCGGGCTGGTCGATATCGAGGACACCACCGGCGAGCTGGGCCGCTGGCTCGGACGCCACCGGATCCGGTCCGGCGACGTGCTCGTCCTGCGCCCGGACAAGTTCGTGTTCGGCGCCGGCCGTGATGCCTCCGCCCTGACCGCGGCCCTGCGGCAGCAGCTCGGCCTGGCCGAGGAGAGCGTCCTCGCCCGACCCGCCGAGGTGATCTGATGGGACGACGTCCCGGCCGGGTCGACGTGCATCACCACGCCGTCCCCACGTTCTATCGCCGTCTCCTCGAGGAGCGTGGGCTGCGTCCCGGGGGAGTGGCCGTACCTGACTGGACGCCGGACAGGTCACTGCGAGTGATGGATCGCAACGGCATCGCGACCAGCATCCTGTCCGTCTCCACGCCTGGAGCCTGGCTCGGCGACGACCGGCAGGGCCGCCATCTGGCGCGCCGGCTCAACGAGTTCTGCGCCGGAGTCGTCGACGACAACCGGCCGCGCTTCGGCTTCTTCGCCACCCTCACGCTGCCCGACGTCGAGGGCGCGATCGCCGAGGCCGAGCATGCTCTCGACGTCCTGGGAGCCGATGGCGTCGTGCTGCTCAGCAACGCCGCCGGCCGCTACGTCTACGACCCCGGGTTCGAGCCGCTCCTCGCCTACCTGCACGAGCGGCGCGCCGTCGTCTTCGTGCACCCCGGAGAGCTGCCGGCGGAGCCGGCGCCGGGCATCCCCTCGTTCACCGCCGACTTCCTGCTCGACACGGTGCGGGCCGCGTCCGGACTGGTCCTCAACGGTTCTCTTGAGAAGTACGACGGGATCACCTGGATCCTGGCCCATGCGGGCGGCTTCCTGCCGTACATCAGTCATCGGATCCTGCTGACGATGCTCCGCGGCGAGCACAAGCTGTCCCAGGCGAAGGCCCTCGTCGACCGCAGACGCGAGACGAAGCGCCGCCTCGACCTGCTGCGCCGGTTCTACTTCGACATCGCGCTCTCCTCGAGCCCGACGGCCCTGCCGAGCCTGACGGCGTTCGCCGACCCGACCCGGCTGCTCTACGGCAGCGACTTCCCGTTCGCGCCGTCCCCCGCGGTGCGCTTCATGCGCCAGGAGTACGAGGAGTCGGCCCTCGACGCCGACCTCCGGGTCGCCATCGACCGCGGGAACGCCGAGGCGCTGTTCCGCCGGGTCGGGGAGGAGCCGCGATGACCACCCACAACGACCTGCACGCCGAGCCCGGGGCCCTCGCCGGGGAGCACCCCGGACGCGCGGCGAATCCCGTCATCAAGGTCACCGACCTCGCCTGGCTCGAGTTCACCAAACCGGACCTGCGGCGCGCCCAGGTCTTCGCGCACGCCTTCGGGTTCAGCACCGTGTCCCGGACGGAGACGGAGCTGGTCCTGCGCGGCACCGACCCCGGTACGCCGGCCGTGATCGTGCGGAAGGGATCGCGTTCGAGGTTCCTCGGGGCCGCCTTCAAGGCCGCCGACCCCGCGGACCTCCTTCGCCTCGCCGAGGCCACCGGTGCCGGCGTACGTCCCCTGCCCGACCACCTCGGCGGGATGACGACCGATCTGGTCGACCCGAGCGGGGTGCGCGTCCGGGTGGTCTCGGGGACCCACCCGCTCCCGGCGTCGCAACCGCAGGTGCCGCTGACGGTGAACGCCGGATCGGCGACGCCGCGTACGAACGAGGCACAACGCCCGCTCCGCGAGCCCGCACGGGTGCAGCGGCTCGGACACGTCGTGCTGCAGACGACGAGATACCGCGAGACCCTCGACTGGTATCTCGAGCACCTCGGCATGATCGTCAGCGACTTCAAGTTCTACGCCGGGCAACGGGAGCGCGGCCCGGTGATGAGCTTCGTCCGGTGCGACCTCGGCCCGCTCCCGGCGGACCACCACACGCTCGCGATGACGCTCGGGCCCCGGAACCGCTACGTGCACTCGGCGTACCAGGTCAGCGACCTCGATGCGCTCGCCGCCGGTGGGGAGTACCTGCTGGACCGGGGATACGACCGCTCCTGGGGTATCGGGCGCCACGTCGAGGGCAGCCAGATCTTCGACTACTGGCGCGATCCCGACGGCTTCCTCGTCGAGCACTTCACCGACGGCGACCAGTTCGACGCCACGCTCGAGACGGGTTGGTCGGAGATGACCGCGTCCGGGCTCGCCCAGTGGGGGCCGCCCGCTTCCCTCGACTTCCTGGGCGTCTCGCCCCGGCGCCTGGACTCCCTCCATGAGCTCACCTCCGTCGGCGTCGCCCTCGGCCGGCGCAACGACTTCGACCTCCACCGGCTCCGCGGCCTGCTCGCCGTCGCCCGCACCTGACCCCCCCCTTCCTACCGAGGAGCTCACTCATGCCTCTCTCCGTCCTCCGCACCGCCGACGCCTGGTGGGTGAGCACCCCGCGGGGTGCCGCCCGGATCGACACCGAGGCCACGACCACGGCCGAGCTGCTGTCGTCGCGGAGCGAGATCGTCGCCGCCGCCTCGGCCACCGGCACGGTGCCGGTCGAAGAGCTCGACCTGCTGTCCCCGGTCACCACGCCCTGCCGGGTCGTCGCCCAGATGACCAACTTCCGGTCCCATGCGAAGGACGCCGGCATCGACCCGGCGACCGTGCCGCTGACGTTCTTCCGGAAGTCCTCGGCCTCGGTCTGCGGCCCCGCGGCGGACATCGTCCGCCCGCCTCATGTGACCCTGCTCGACTACGAGGTGGAGATCGGCCTCGTCATCGGGCGACCGATAGCTGTCGGCACCGAGATCACGCCGGAGAACCATCGCTCGTTCATCGCCGGGCTCGTCGTCACCGACGACGTCTCCGCCCGCGACGTCCAGCTCCCGCAGACCCAGTTCTACGAGGCGAAGTCCTATCCGAGCTTCACCCCGGTCGGCCCCGCGCTCGTGCTGCTCGACGAGGACGAGCTCGCCCGCTTCGACGACCTCCGGCTTCGCCTCTGGGTCGACGGAGAGCTGCGCCAGGACATGCGCGTCGGGGACGACATGATCTACCAGCCGCTCGAGGCGCTCCGGTCCCTCGCCCGCTTCCAGGATCTCGCTCCCGGCGACCTCGTCCTCACCGGTACGCCCGTCGGGACCGCCCTCTCGGCGCCGCCGAAGCCGATCGAGATCGTCGGTTCGCTGCTCCCGGCCGCCGTCAAGTGGAGGCTGTTCTTCCGGAGGCAGGCGGGCAACCGGCGCTATCTCCAGGACGGGAACCTCGTCGAGGCGACCGTGTCCACCGACGACGGCAGGCTGGATCTGGGGAGACAGCGGAACCGGGTGCGGTTCGCTGCCGGATGATTTCCGTGGCTGCCACGACGGCCTGGTCCTAGGGTGAGCGCATGACCGTGGCTGCCGCTCCCGGACCCCGCTGGCTCGGGGACGTCGGTCAGGTGGCGTTGGCCGGGGCGCTCGCGCTGGTGCTGCTGCCGGTCGGGTGGACCTCGGTGGTCGACGGTGAGGTCGGCACGGCGTGGGAGATCGCGCTCCTGGTGGCGCTGGTGGCTCTTCATGCCGCGGTGGCCACCGCCCGGCGCTGGCCGCTGCCGTCGTTCGCCGTCGGGGCGCTGGCCGAGCTGGTCCTGGTCGCCGCCCCCGACCTGAGTGGGCCGACGGCCGCCGCGGCGGGAAGCGACTACGGACCCGTGCTGCTGCCGAGCAGCCTGTGCTTCTTCGTGCTGCTCTACGCGATGAGTGCGCAGGACCGGCGCCCCTGGCCAGGGGTCGCGCTCGGCATCGGGCTGGTGGGATGTCTGGTTGCCGTCGTACGCCTGTCGGGGTTCGAGGGCACGGGCCTGGAGGGGTGGACGTGGTGGCTGATGGTGGCCACCGCGACGATCGGGGCGACGGTGGCGGCGTGGGCGCTCGGCAGGTTTCGGGCGACCCGGGCGGCCTGGATCGACCAGCTCGCCGACCGGGCCGCCGCCGAGGAGCGGCAGCGCATCGCGCGCGAGATGCACGACGTGGTCGCGCACTCGCTCGCGGTCGTGGTCAGCCACGCCGAGGCCGGCCGGATGGTCGTCGGACAGCAGCCGGAGCGGGCCTCGGGCATCCTCGACACCATCGCGACCACCGGCCGCGAGGCCCTCGTGGAGATGCGCGGGCTGCTCGGCGTGCTGGGTGGCGAGTCATCTCGACAAGCTCGATACATCGCCTCGACCGAGCCGCAACCGGGGCTGGCCGACGTCGAAGGGCTCGTCGAGCGGATGCGTGCGGCAGGGCTGACGGTCCGGCTCGAGGTGGACGAGCCGGGTCAGGTCGCTCCGGCCGTCGGGCTGACCGCCTATCGCGTCGTGCAGGAGGCGCTCACCAACGTCACCCGCCACGCAGGTTCAGGAGCCGTCGCGACGGTGTCGGTGACCCGTGCCGGACGCCGGCTGACCGTCGAGGTCAGCGACGACGGAGTGGGCAGCCAGCGCCCGCCCGGCCGCGGCCTGCGCGGGATGCGCGAACGGGTGATCGCGGTGGGTGGCACCCTCGAGGCCGGGCCGAGCGACGAGGGCTGGCGCGTGCGCGCCATGATGCCGCTATGAGCGAGATCCCGATCCGTGTCGCGATCGTCGACGACCAGGAGCTGATGCGCTCGGCGCTCCGGATGATGGTGGAGAGCCAGCCCGACCTCGAGCTCGCCGGGGAGGCGGCCGACGGTCATGAGGCGCTCGCCCTGGTGCGTACGAAGCGGGTCGACGTCGTCCTCATGGATCTGCGGATGCCCCGCCTCGACGGGATCCAGGCGACGGCGGCGATCACGGGTGAGCTGCCGGCGACGCGCGTGGTCGCGCTGACCACGTTCGACCTCGACGACTACGCGTTCCCGGCGATCCGGGCCGGCGCCAGCGGCTTCCTCCTCAAGGACGCCCGGGCCGAAGAGATCGTCGAAGCGATCCGCACCGTTCACGCAGGTCACGCGGTGGTTGCGCCCTCCACCACGCGCCGGCTGCTGGAGCACGTCGCAACCGCGCCGGCCGCCGACAACGATCGCGTCGCCGACATCCGTGCCACCCTCACGCCCCGCGAGCTCGACATGCTGCTCGAGCTCGCCACCGGCGACAGCAACGCCGAGATCGCCCGCCGCGTGCACCTCTCCGAGGCGACGGTGAAGACGCATGTCGGCCACGTGCTCGCCAAGCTCGGCCTGCGCGACCGGGTGCAGGCGGTCGTGCTGGCGTACGAGACCGGGCTCGTGGGTCCCCGGAGCTGAGTCTCATCCCAGAGGCTGAGAGGCCCGCGACCTGAGGGCGACGCACCGCCGCCGGGCGCGGACCAGTGTGGAGGCATGACCACACACGCACCCATCAGACTCAGCCCGATCCGGACGGGCCCGATACCGTCGGGCGCCTACTCGCGCCAGTCCTGGCGCATCCACGAGATCACCCACGACTTCGAGCTCGAGGACGTCTGGGCCCTGCCGGTCCACGGCGGAGCCGACGACTTCCCGCGCTTCGTCGAAGCGGTGCTGGCCGGCGACGACCACGACTTCCCGGCGGCGTACCGCTTCCTCTTCGCGGCCCGGTGGACGCTCGGCCGGCTGCTCGGCACCGACAAGGTCGAGCACGGCCTCGGCCACCGCGTCGCCTCGCTGCGCGACCGGCTGCCCTCCGATCTCCGGGACCACCCCGCGCCCGAGCGCGACGACAGCCCGTTCCAGCCTCTCTATCTGACGGATCGGGAGTACGCCGCCGAGATCGCCAACCGCACGATGCACGGTGTCCTCCACCTCGGGTGGGTCGATGACGAGAGCGCGCCCGACGGTTTCAGCGCGCAGATGAGCGTGCTGGTGCGGCCCAACGGGCGGTTCGGCGGGGCCTACCTGGCCCTCATCAAGCCGTTCCGCCACGCCATCGTCTATCCGGCCCTGCTGCGTACGGTCGGGCAGCGCTGGGACATGGCCAGGAGCGTGGCCTGATGAGCGCCCTGATGGAACGTACGGAACGTACGCAGCAGCGCTCCGTCGTGCTGCGCGCTGCGCCCTGGGTGGCTGGCGCCTGGGCCCTCGTCTTCGGCGCCCTGGCGGGGCTCGCCCTGCTGGGCAGGGCGCCGGACCCGTGGGTCCCCGATGCGGCGTCGCCGCTCGGTGCTCTGAGCGGCACCCAGATGTCCTGGGTGATCGCGGTGCTGGCGCTCCTCGCCCTGGTCGCCGGGGTCGCAGTCGCGAAGGTGCGGACACCGCGTACGACGAGAGCGACAGGGTGGCTCCTGATCGTTCTCGGGCTCGTCGTCGCCGTGGTCGTCTCCGACGTCCGCGCGCTGATGTTCCTCGGCTATCTGCCTCAAGTCCTGCTCGCGATGTTCGGGCTCGGCCCGGGTGCCGGACAGCTCGAGTGGGGTCTCTTCGTCGACTCCGGTGTGGCTCTGGCGCATGCAGCCGGCGGGCTGGCCATGGTCGTCGCCGGTGTCTCCCTGCTCGGGCAGACTGAGCCTGGCGGGCGTCTGGACTGGGGCCGCTGGGCACGCTGGGGGCGTCCTGCGGTGGCGGTCGCGGTCGTCGTACCTCTTCTCTACGCCGTGACCCGGATCGCCTGGGCGCTGGACATCCCGCTCGGGATCAGCGGCGAGATGCTGGAGGACCTCGGCGAGGGGAGGTGGGCCGGCTTCGGGCTCGCGGCCTTCGCCGTGGTCGGGGCGGTTCTGACCTGGGGTTTGGTGGCGCGCTGGGGCGAGGTGTTCTGGAGCTGGGTGCCCCGTATCGGCGGGCGTCCGGTCCCGGTCGCGATGGCCCTCGTGCCAGGGATCCTGGTCGCCGGCACGGTGACGTCGGCCGGGATCTCCTTCTGGCGGATGGCGATCGCGGACGACCTCTGGACGGTCCCCGGAGCCACTTCTGACTGGGGCGCATGGGCGCCGGAGATGCTCTGGCCGCTCTGGGGCGTCGCGCTCGCCGTCGCCTGCCTCGCCTACCTGGGGCGGCGCACCGCGGCGCGCGGATGACGTCAAGATCCCGCTTGACCTGGAGTCACCCCAGGTCAAGCGGGATCAGTGGTTCAGCCGGTGACCGCGAGCTCGCCGAGCTCGGACCACTCCTGTCCCGGGACGTTGGTGTTGACGATCCGCGGCGTCTCGGCGAGATGGCGCGGAAGGTCGGCCTGGGCCTGCTTGAAGTGGGCCGAGGTGACGTGGGCGGCACCGGCGTCGTCGTCGGCGAAGGCCTCGAGCAGGAAGTACTCGTTCGGGTCATCGAGGCTGCGGGCCCAGTCGAACCAGAGGTTGCCGGGCTCGGCCCGGGTGGCCTCGGTGAACGGGCCGGAGATGGCCGGCCAGTCCTCGGCGTACTCCGGCTTGATGCGGAAACGGGCGGCGATGAAGATCATCGGGTGCTCCTAGATGTGGCGGGGATCGGTTGTGCGGGTCGTTCGATCGAGGCCTGGATCCGCCGCCCGGCGACGTCCGAGAGCCACCCGAGGCCGGCCCCGACCACCAGCGCGACGAGCGTGCCGCCGAGGTCGAACGAGGTGCCGAACAGCACCGCGGTCCCGGCGAAGGCACCGGGGATGAAGGACAGCAGATCCACGGCCGCCTGCAGGCAGAGGATGAACGCGACGACCGTGACCGCCAGGGCCACCGCGCCGGGGAAGGTGGCGTACGTCAGGACCAGGCTCGCGCCGTAGCCCCACAGTGCGCCGGCGAAGTTGGCCGCGAGACCTTTCAGGAAGCCTTCGCGGCCGCCTCCCGCGGCGAAGTAGCAGGCCCAGGCCACGAACCCGACCCAGGTGATGAGCGCGAGCTCGATGCTCACCTGGGTCCAGATGCCCGCGAGCACTCCGACCGAGATGCCGATTCCGAGGAGCTTCTTCATGTCGTCACCTCCTCAGGGAACCAGGATCGCGCGGCCGCGGACCCGGCCGGCGTCGAGGTCGGAGATGGCGGTCTGGAAGTCGTCGAGGGCGTACTTCTGCGTGTGCAGCGTGACGGCCCCGCGGGCGGCGAGCGCCATCAGGTCGCACAGGTCGTTGTAGGAACCCACCAGGTTGCCGATGAAGTTGATCTCGGCCGAGATGATGTCGATGGTCGGCACGTCGATGTTCTCGCCGTAGCCGACGACGTGGTAGTCACCCGCCCGGCGGAGCATCCGGACCCCTTCGGCGGTCGCGCCGCCCTCGCCGACGAAGTCGACGAGGACCTCGGCGCCGTGGCCGTCGGTGAGGTCCAGCACCTGGTCGACCTGGGTCCCGTCGGCGACGACGCCGTGATCAGCTCCGATCGACAGGGCCAGCTTCACGGCCTCCGGGTTGCGGTCGACGACGATCAGCTCGGCGGGGCTGAGCGCCTTGAGGACCTGGATGCCGATGTGTCCGAGCCCGCCGGCACCGATGACCACGCACCGGTCGCGCGGGGTCAGCCGCCGGGCGGCCTTGGCCGCGGCGTGGTAGGCGGTCAGGCCGGCGTCGGCCAGGGCGGCCACGTCGGCCGGCTCCAGGGAGTCGTCGATCTTCACCACCGAGCGCGCGGAGGTCTTCAGGTACTCCGCGTAGCCGCCGTCGGTGTCGATGCCGGGGAACTGGTTGAGCTCGCAGTGCACGTCGTCGCCCGAGCGGCAGGCCCGGCACAGCCCGCAGGTGATCAGCGGGTGCAGGATCACCTTGTCGCCCTCGGCGACGTGGGTGACGGCGTCACCGACCGCGTGCACCCACCCGGCGTTCTCGTGGCCGATCGTGTAGGGCAGCGCGACGCCGGACTTCTCCTCCCACTGCCCCTCCAGGATGTGCAGGTCGGTGCGGCACACGCCGGCACCGCCGATCCTGACCACGACGTCGAACGGTCCGGTCGGCTCCGGGGCCGGGACCTCGGTCATCGCCAGCGGCTGGTGGTAGCCGACCACCTGGACGGCTCGCATGGTGCTCATGATGATGCTCCTTCTCGGTGCAGGTCGGTCAGAGGTACGAAGGCGGGCGAGGTGACCTCCTCGCCGTAGCGCGTCGCCAGCAGGCCACGGCAGAAGTGCGCGTTCCCGTCGATCGAGATCCGGGTCGAACGCGCCCTCCGCAGCGCCAGCGGGATGTCGCCGGGTCGCTCGTCGTCGTGGTCGACCAGGACGTACGCCTCCGGCAGGTCGGGCAGCCCGAGGACCGCCCGGCGCCGCCGGAGCGAGGCGGTGAACTCGTCGTCGGGCAGGTCCCCGAGCCGCACCTCGCCCACGGCGTCCTCGGCCAGGTCCGGCTGGCCCCTCAACAGCCGGGTCAGGCAACGCTCGAGGGCCGCCGTGTGGGCCTTGCGGTGGAACGTGGCCCGCAGCTCGTCCAGGGACGACTCGGCCTCGTGGCGGAACGTGCCGAGATAGCCGGCATCTGCCGCCAGGCCGGCGTTGATCAGGTCGGAGTCGTGGTGGTCGTCGAGCTCGACGACCACCTGGTCGGTCCACGGCAGCGCGGTCAGCGCGTCCTTGGCGTCGCTCGCCATCAGGTAGGCGAAGTTGGGCGAGCAGAACGACGTCGGCAGCCGCAGGTGGACCTCGACCCGGACAGGTGCGGTCGAGGAGACGGCCAGAGACCGGACGAAACCGAGAGCGGTGATGGGCTCGTCGAGCTCGGGGTCGACGACGGCGTGGAGCGCGGCGTACGCCTGGGTGGCGCGGGTGCTCTCCTGGGTCAGCAGCGACATCTCACACCGCCGCGAGGTCGGCCCGCTCGGGCTCACGGGGACCCGTCGCCGTCTCGTCCGCCTCGGGCAGCCGCAGCTCGGCGGGCACCTCGAGGTCGTACATCTTCGCGGCGTTGAGGCCGAGGATCTTCTTCTTCTGCGCGACGGTGAGCGGGGCGTACTCGGTCATGTCCTCCGGGATCTGGAAGTCGACGAACCGCTCGATCAGCCACTTCGGCGTCCAGATCGCGTAGTCGGAGGAGAACTGGATCCGGTCCTCGCCGATCCAGTAGACGAGCTCGCCGAGGATCTGCGCGAAGTAGCGCGGCCGGGTGTGGATGAACGGCATCGCGACCGCCAGCCCGCCGTGGACGTTGGGCTCCTGGGTGGCGATCCAGCAGAAGTCCTCCAGCCGTGGCAGGCCGACGTGCTCGACGATGAAGTTGAGGTCGGTGAAGTCGCTGGCGACGTGGTCGATGTCGGCGACGTCGAACGCGTCGCGGTCGAGCGGCCGGATCGTCGGGCCCTTGTGGATGTGGATGTTGGTGATCCCGAGCTCGCGGCAGGCCTCGAAGTAGCGGTACGCCCACGGGTCGGTCAGCTTCCAGCCGCGCGACTCTCCGTGCCACTCGGCGGTGTAGAGCTTGACGCCCTGGAGCCCGAACCGCTCGGCGTCGGCGTGGAGCTGTTCGAGCCCGGCCTCGCCGTTGCGCGGGTCGAAGTGATGGTTGTACGTCAGCTTGTCGGGGTGCTTCGCCGCCAGCTGTGAGGCTTCCTCGGTCTGCCCGAACCCGTTCGTGTAGAACTCGCCGAGGTGGGCCGGCTGGAAGATCGCGTGGTCGACGTAGCCGACCTCGAACAGGTCGTGCATCAGCCGCTCGCCGCCCTGGTAGAGGTAGTCCTCGTAGGACCAGTGCTCCGCCTCGGGGGAGAGGTTGCGGTGGTAGTCGTAGAAGCAGTCGATGAACTGCTTGCCGTGGATGTTGCGCTGGTTCTCCGGACGGGCGTCCCAGAGCGCGACGTGGGCGTCGACGATGAAGTACGACTCGTTGTCCTTGGTGTACATCGGGTCCTCCGTTCTGTGGCTTTCGTCACAGGACGCTAGGGCGGCTGCGGCGCGCGGATCAGGGGTGCGGCGTCTCAATGTGAGACCTCGACCGTCTCAATCTGAGACGCTGCCGGGCTGCCCGCGCCGGGCGGCGGATGTAACGTCGATCACATGACAGGCCGCCACCCGATCGCGCAGCGCACCGCGGCCGTCGACGCGTCGGCGCTGGCGCCGCGCGTACGTGCCTCCTGGCAGCGCAGCCAGGAGTACGGGGTCTCGGTCGAGGAGGTCGACCCGGTCTTCTCCGGCGCCTACGACCAGGAGTCGCTCTTCTTCCAGTGCGGTCAGGAGGTGCTCGACGACCTCCACCGGACGCTCGTCGGCGAGCCGGTCAGCCTGATGCTCACCGACCCGGGCGGTCTGGTGCTCAACCGGCTCAGCGGCGACCAGCAGCTCCTCCGGGACCTCGACGCCGTCCACCTCGCGCCGGGGTTCAGTTACGCCGAGCGTGCGGCGGGCACCAACGGGCTCGGCCTCGCGCTGGCCGACCGGACGCCGACAGTGGTCCGGGCCGAGGAGCACTACTCGCTCTCGCTGTGCAGCTACACCTGTGCCGCCGCGCCGGTGATCGACCCGATCAGCGGGCGCTTGGAGGGCAGCGTCAACCTGACCACCTGGTCGGAGTCGTCCCACGACCTGCTGCTCGCCCTGGCCCAGTCGGCGGCCAGCAACACCGCCTCGCTCATGCTCGCCCGAGCCCATGGCCGGTTCCCGCGCCCGGCTCCCCGTGGCGAGGTGTTCCGGGTGGAGGCGCCCCGGCTGGAGCCGGGCGCCGGCAGCCTCCGCGACCTCTCGTCCGCCTGGTGCGAGGCGCTGGGGAGCGTGCGCGACGCGCTCCGGGTCGGCCGGCGGGTCGCCGTGGTCGGGGAGCCGGGGGTGGGGCGGACGACCCTGGTCGCCCAGGCGTTCCGTGACCTGCGGCCCCGCGACCGGATCCTGGCGGCCTCCGCCCCGGAGCCGGCCGACGCCGAGGCCTGGCTGTCGCTGTGGACGCCGGAGCTCGCCAAGCAGGACACCGCTGTGGTCGTACGCGACGTGAACATGCTTCCGGCCTGGGTGGCCGAGCGGCTGCACGCCCTCCTCGTCGAGGCGGCGCCCGGGGCGGTCGCCGGAGTGCCGTTCGCGATGACCGCCGAGACCTTCGACGGCATCCCGGCGGCCCTCGCCGATCTCGTCGACACCGTGGTCGAGGTGCCGCCGCTGCGGGAGCGGCCCGAGGACGTACTTCCGTTGGTGCATCAGGTGGGACTGAGGGTGCGGGGCCGCGAGGTCGCGCTGACCCCGGCCGCGGAGCGGGCGCTGCACGACCACGGCTGGCCGGGCAACGTCGCCGAGCTCGTCCAGGTCGTCCAGCGGGCCGTGAGCGCCGGTGACCAGGTCGATCTGCGCCACCTTCCCGCCGACGTACTCTCCGACACCCGGCGGCCGTTGTCCCGCATCGACGCCTTCGAACGGGGCGAGATCGTCCGCGTCCTGACCCGTCCGGGGATCACCATGCAGGAAGCAGCCGCGGAGCTCGGGATGTCGCGTGCCACCGTCTACCGGAAGGTGCAGCAGTACGGGATCCGGCTCCGGCCGGGGTAGCCCGCGGGGGAGTCGAACTCTTGGCCAAGTCCAGGAAAACTCTCGGTTGAGGCCGGGCCGTCAGGGCTGCTCACCAGGGACCATGGACCCATGCGTATCCGTCCCCCACGCGCCGGTCGCCAGCATGTGAACCATCTGACCGGACAGGGCGGACCAGCTCTGAGCGGTCAGAATCTTGCCGACCGGCTTGTCCAGCAGCACCCGCTCTCCCCTGATGAGGCCTCGAGCATCGTCGCGCAGGTCGCGCGCCTCCTCGCCTCGGGCCACGCCGCGGGGCAGGTGCACGGAGACATCAGACCGGCCACCATCGGGTGCGCCCCCGACGGCCGGATCGCTCTCGTCGGTGCGCCCGCGCCCCGCGGCGGGGAGGGCCTGCCGTACATGTCCCCTGAACAGATCGACCGCAAGCGGATCGGACCGGCGAGCGACATCTACTCCCTCGGTGCCGTGTTCTTCGAGCTGCTCGCCGGCCGCCCGCCGTACGCAGGGCTCGAGCCCGAGCGGGTCGGCACACTGGTGACCGTTCCCGGCCACCTCGATGGCATCACGACCGCCATGCTCGACCCGGACCCGGTCAAGCGTCCCCGGGCCGACGAGGTGGCGACCGTGCTCGAGAGCGGGGTCGCCGCTCCGCCGAAGCGGATCGTGCGTCCGGTCGACATCAGAGGCCCGCGCCTCTCGCCCACGCTGCTGGGTGTGCTGATGGTCCTCGTCCTGCCGGGGCTGGTCTTCGGCGGCTGGGGCACCCTCCGGGCCGGCGACAAGATGTCGAGCATCGGCAGCGCCGAGCCGCTGGCCAACATCTTGCCGACCAGCTTCCAGCTCGCCTTCGACCTCTCGATCGAGCGCGACGCGCTGCGGACCGATGCGGCACTGACCGAGGACTTCCTCCAGATCACCGACCGGTCCATCGACGCCTGGACCGTGGAGGTCGAGAAGCTGGACACCGCCGGCGATCCGGGGCTGCGGCGGCGTACGGAGAGGTCGGCGGCCGCCCTCGAGCGGCTCTCGGACATCCGTGCGGCCGCCCGGGAGGGGAATCGGTCCGGCAAGCTGGTGGCCGTCGAGCTGTACACGAACGCGGTCAACGGACTCTTCGACCTCGCCGCCGAGCTGCCGTCGTTCGACGATGACGAGCTGGCGAAGCAGGCCCGGAACCTGGAGCTGATCGGGTCCGTCTCGGAGGTGCTCGGACTCGAGCGGAGGATCATGGCGAACGCCTTGCGCAACGAGCGGATCAGCGACCAGGGCATCGCCGACCTCAGCGCTGCCCAGGACTCCTGGGCGACCCACTCGGAGTCGATCTATCGGCGCGCTGATCCGGCGACGCGGCAGCGGCTCGACAGAATCTCGGGCCGGTCGTTCGAGTTCGGGTCCTACGCGGTCTCGTCCCAGCGTGCCGTCATCCGGGTTCTCAACGCCCGTGACGTCGAGGACGTCGTCAGGCAGCTGGAGGACAGCGACGACAGCAGGCCCGTGGACCAGCTCTGGCTGGCCGATGCGGCCGGCTACGTCGAGGATCTCAAGGAGGTGGTCGTCCACGCCGCCAACCGGCTCGCCGACGACATCGAGCGCGAGCACAGGGACGCCCAGAACCAGACGATCGCCTGGGGAGTCTTCACCGGCATCGTGCTGGCGGTGCTCGCCGCGCTCGGCGTCGCGCTGCTCCGAGCGCGAGGGCGAGCAGTTGATGCGTAAACCGGCAACAATAGCAAAGATCGGCGGACTTCATCGGTGCGTACACGAGACGCACGGGGTGTGAGTCCGACAACATATGCGCATGCGAACGCGCCCCCCGATCGCAGGCCGATACCGCCTGCACCGACTGCTTGGACGCGGCGGGATGGGCGAGGTCTGGCAGGCAGCCGACATCAGGCTCGAACGCTGGGTCGCCGTGAAGGTCGTGGAGACCTCCGCCGACCCCAAGGTGACCGAGCGCTTCCGGCGTGAGGCGCTCTCGACGACGGCGGCCAGTCACCCGGGCACGGTGCAGGTGCACGACGTCGGGGTCGAGCAGACCGAGTACGGCAGCATCGTCTACCTGGTCATGGAGCTGCTGCCGGGCCCGACGCTGGCCGACCGTCTCGAGAAGCAGGGGCGGTTCACCGTCGAGGAGGCGAGCGAGGCGATGGTCCAGGTCGCGCGTACGCTCACCGCGGTCCACTCCTCCGGGATCATCCACCGTGACATCAAGCCGTCCAACCTCGTCTACGACGGTGATGGCCGGATCCGGGTGCTCGACTTCGGCATCGCCCAGCTGGCCAGCCACCAGGCCGAGCGGCTCACCTCGACCCGCCATGTGATGGGGAGCCTGCCCTACATCTCGCCCGAGCAGGCTGCCGACAACGTGGTCGGCCCACCGAGCGACATCTACGCGCTCGGCTGTGTGTACTTCGAGCTGCTCACCGGACGCGCTCCGTACGCCGGCTCCGAGCCGGTCTCGATGATCTACCAGCACGTGACCGCGCCGGTCCCGCACGTCAACGACGTGGTCACCGTGCCGTCCCATGTCGACGAGTTCGTGGCGTCGATGATGGACAAGGACCCCTCCCGGCGGCCCACCGCCGGCGAGGTCGTCGCCTTCGCGCGTCGGCCCGAGGTCGTGCCCGCGGTTCCTGCCGGCAGCCGCGAGCTGCCCGCCGGGCTCAAGCCCCTGGCGCTCCCGTCGTCCACGTCGTCCTCGGCTTCCTCGGCCCCCTCCGTATCGCCGGTGACGGCGGTCGCCGGCGTGGTCGAGTCGGCGCTGCGTACGCCTCGGTCCCATGCGGCCCCGAAGCCGAGGTTCCTCCGCAACCGGGTGTTCGGCCTGCTGCTGGTCCCGGTGCTGATCGCCCTGGTCCTCGGCGGACTGACCTTCACCGACGCGCTCGAGGAGCGGGCCGTCTCCAGTCGCGCGATGACGATCGCCGGAGCGCTCCCGGAGAGCTATGAGCTCGGGATGGATCTCATCTTCGAGCGGGACGCGCTGAGCTCCGACCAGGTCCCGGCCGCGGTCCGGCAGGCCTATCGCCAGGTGACCGACGACTCGATCGAGGCGTGGCACGACGACATCACCAAGGTCGACCTCGCCGACACCCCGAGCCTGCGGGAACGGGTCGAGCGCACCTACACGGTCCTCAAGAGCATCGACGCCTACCGCTCGGACCTCGAGGACGGCGACAAGGCGAGCACGGAGGCGGCGGTCGCCGCCTACACCGACACCGCCTACGAGCTGCTCGACTTCGCGACCGAGATGCCCAACATCCGCAACGAGAACATCTACAAGCAGGTCACCAACCTCAAGTACGTCCGGTCGGCGTCCGAGTCGCTGGGGATCGAGCGCACGCTGATGGTGCCGGCGCTGATGACCGGGAGGATCGACGAGGAGTCGATGGACGCGATGAGCGAGGCGCGTACGTCCTGGCAGCTCACCTCACGCTCGTTCTACGGCGACGCCCCGAAGGCCACGCAGAAGGCGCTGGACAAGATCTCGGACGGCACCTTCGCCGACGGGTCCCGTGGGCTGGTGTCGCAGAACGCGGTCGTCCAGGTCATCAACGACGGCTCGCTCGCGGGCGCGGTCCGAGACCTGGAGTCCCACGCCCCGGGGCGGCCGGCCGCGCAGGTCTGGTCCGAGGACATGACCCGCTTCATCCAGCTCCTCAAGGACACCATCGTGGCGATGACGTTGATCGTCTCCGACGATGTCGGCGAGGAGCACCGCGGCGTCCAGACGAAGGTCGTCCTGAGCGGGGTGCTCGCGGTCGCGGCGCTCCTCGCGGCTCTCGCGCTGCTGGCCGGGATGTTCGTCCTCCGCCCGCTGCGTGGGCGCCGGCGGTCCGTCGACAGCTGAGCGGCGAGCCGCCGGTCAGACCAGGGTGCTGAGGCTCGAGACCAGGTCGTCCCAGCGGCTGTCGACGTCGAAGCCCATCTGGCTCAGCAGCGCCCAGCCGAAGCCGACGACGGCGTAGAGGCTGACCGGGGTCATCACGACCCACTCCCGGATGGAGCCGGCGTCGCCGAGGACCGGGAGGGCGAAGTTGCCGCCCCGGGTCCACATGTTGTCGAACGGCAGCCACTTGTTGCGCCGCACCCACTTCGGCGGCTTCGGTGCGATCGGCCAGAACAGCGGGATCCCCATCGTGGTCACGAAGTCGCCGATCAGGTGTACGACGCAGCCGAGGGCCACCGAGAACGGCATCCACCACCACTCCTCGGGCGCGAAGATCGCGATCACCGCCGCCAGCGCCACCGCCGGGATCCATGGCCAGTGGACGCCCTTGCGGGTGAGCTTCAATGCGTCCATCGCGAAGGCGACCAGCAGGACGCACATGATTCCTGGGCCGATCAGGACGCTGCCGAAGTGTTCGGTCTCGAGCGAGAGCTTCCCAGCACCCCAGGCGAGGGCGGTGAAGGCGAGTACGCCGAGGATCGAGTGGGTGCCGTTGCGGTGGCCGCCGGAGACCTGTCCGACGATCTTGGTCAAGCCTTCGGAGACCGGTGGCAGCGAGTGGGCGATCGTGCCGTTGTGGTGGTCGGCGTCCGGAAGCAGCGCGGCGCCGGCGCACACCAGGGTGCCGGTCATCACGCCTATGTCCGAGACGCCCGGATACCACCCGAACGCGATCGGTGCCGACG
The DNA here is from genome assembly GCF_042730435.1 of Nocardioides sp. NPDC059952. Lineage (NCBI taxonomy): Bacteria > Bacillati > Actinomycetota > Actinomycetes > Propionibacteriales > Nocardioidaceae > Nocardioides > Nocardioides sp. NPDC059952. The sequence goes on from NZ_JBHWLY010000052.1 coordinate 21,187, forward strand.
ATGTCACTGCGATCCACGCGGCAGCCCCAGAGGCCGCGTGATGCCCACCCATCATGTGAAGTTGTGTCCCTCTCCAGTGTTCCCCCGCTGAATGACCGCGGACGAACGTACCGGTCCTCGTGCTGCTTCGCGTGCGTCGGGGTGGTGTGTCTGGTGACGAGATTCGAATCACTGTTCGAGGGTTGATCCGAGGCATGAAAGGGGTGCGGCCGGGGCGGCAACTTGAATAGGATGCCCGGTCATGACGACTTCCGGTGCCCACGGCGGTGCCCGCCGTGCGCAGTGGACGTTCGAGACCAGTCGGTGCGCCGCGACGGTGACCCCCGAGGCGATCGAGTTCCGGTTCATGGTCGCTGCGCCCGACGGCTCGCTCAGCGAGATGCTCCTCTCCGTGGGGCGGCACGACATGCCGACTCTCCTCGAGGAGATCGCCTACGAGATGCCCGAGGCGCTGGAATGGATGTCGGCCGCGATCATGACGGTCGCGCGTGACCGGCGTCTGGCCCTGGAGGCCTCGTCGGTTCCGCATCAGCGCGGGGCATAACCTCGGGCCGAGCAAGGTTGTCCCCCTGCACCGCAACTCGATCGAGGAGAGACCTGTGACCACCACGTACGATTTCGAAGCGACCGCCGCGGATGGCAGCCCCGTCTCGCTCGGTGACTACAAGGGCAAGCTGCTGCTGATCGTCAACGTAGCCAGCAAGTGCGGTCTGACGTCGCAGTACGAGGGCCTGGAGGAGCTCTACCGGGCCACCAAGGACTCCGGCGTCGAGGTCATCGGCTTCCCGACCAACCAGTTCCTCGGTCAGGAGCCCGGCACCGACGACGAGATCCAGGAGTTCTGCAAGACGACGTACGACGTGACCTTCCCGGTTCTCTCCAAGGTGGACGTCAACGGCGAGAACGCCGAGCCGCTCTACGACTTCCTGCGTGCCGAGGCGCCGGGCGACTGGGGCCCGCACCTCGGGCCGTTCTACGAGGCGGTCAAGGACCTGACGCCCGCGACCGAGCCCGGTGACATCAAGTGGAACTTCACCAAGTTCCTCATCGGGCGTGAGGGTGAGGTCATCAAGCGCTACGAGCCGCCGGTGGCGCCCGAGGAGATCCAGGCGGACCTCGCCCAGTACCTCTGAGGCATGCCGGACGGCGCTCGATCCCGATGTATGCGGGGTCGGGCGCCGTTTGGGGTGGATAGTTGATCAGAAGATAGTTCCATATCGGATGGTTCGTTAAGATCTAGTTCATGACCGGACCGCGTATCGACCTGTTGTTCCTGCTCAACCAATCCGCTCACGCCTTCGCGGCCCAGGTCGGCGAGGCGCTGGCCGACTTGGAGCTCTCGGTGCGGGAGTACTGCGTGCTGATGAAGGCCGCCGAGGGGGAGTACACCCAGAACGCTGTGGCCGAGATGGCGATGCTCGACAAGACCACGATGGTCACGACCCTCGACAACCTCGAGCGCCGCGGCCTGGCCGAGCGGCGGGTCTCGACCACCGATCGCCGCGCCCGCATCGTCGCGCTCACGCCGGCCGGCGTGAAGGCGCTCGAGGAGGCCTCGAAGGCCTACAACGCGACCGTCGCCAAGGCGCTGGAGGGTCTGGCGCCGAGCGAGGGCGAGGCCTTCATCGAGGCGCTGCAGCACCTCGTCGAGGGGCCGTGGGCGACGCCCTCGCACACGATGACGCTGCGGCGTCGGGCGCCTGCCTCGTCCCGCTAGAGATAGGTTTCAAAATTAATATCCCGAAATAGATTGTTTCATAACAAACAATCTTCTATGGTCGTATCTATGACGACCAAGACAGTCGCGCTCGCGACCCTCGCAGCCACTCAGCTGATGGTGATCCTCGACGGCACGGTCGTGACCGTCGCCCTTCCGGCAATCCGCGACGACCTGGGATTCGGCGACGCCTCGCTGTCCTGGATCGTCAACGGCTTCCTGCTCGCCTTCGCGCTCGTCCTGCTCCCGGCAGGCCGGGCGGGCGACGCGTTCGGCACCCGCCCGGTCTTCCTGGCCGGGCTGAGCATCTTCACGCTCGCCTCGGCATGGTGCGGCCTCGCCTGGGACCCGATCTCCCTGGTCCTCGCGCGATTCGTCCAAGGTCTCGGCGGCGGCATCGCCTCGGCCGTGGTGCTCGGCATGATCGCCGGTCTCTACGCCGAGCCCCGCGAGCGCCTCCGCGCCTTCGCGGTGCTCGCCTTCGTCGGCTCGATCGGTGCCTCGGTCGGGACGGTCCTGGGTGGCGTACTCACCGACGTCGCGTCCTGGCGCTGGGCCTTCCTGATCAACGTGCCGTTCGGGATCATCGCCCTGATCGTCGCGCTCCGCGCGGTGGAGGGTACGCCGCGGACCGGTGCCAAGGGCGGCCTGCTCCCGCGCGGCCTGTTCGCCCAGCGCAGGTTCGCACTCGCGAACCTGATCCTGCTGACCCTGACCTTCGGTGGGTTCACGTTCCAGTTCGTCACGACGCTCTACCTGCAGGACACTCTCGGGTTCGGAGCACTCTCGACCGGCCTGGCGTTCCTCCCGGTCAGCGTGGTGATCGCCATCGCCAGCCTCGGCTTCAGCGCCACGCTGGCCGAACGGTTCGGGTCCGAGCGCGTCCTGCTCGTCGGCGTGCTCGCCTTCGTCGCCGGCATGGTCTACCTCGTCCGTCTCCCCGGAGAAGGCGGCTTCCCCCTCGACGTCCTCCCCGGTGCGGTCGTGATGGGCCTCGGCTTCGGCCTCGCGATGCCGCAGGTGACGGCGTTGGCGATGGGTGCGCTGGCGCCGGAGCACGCCGGGATCGGGTCCGGCCTGACCACGACCACCCAGCAGGTGGGTGGATTCCTCGGCACCCTGATCGCGGCCGGCCTGGTCACGACCGAGGGCTACGGCGCCGCCTACGCCTCGGCCGCGGTCGCGTTGGCCGCGGGAGCCGCGATCGCGGCGTACCTGCTCGTGGACGCGGCACGCGCCCGGGACCCGAAGGTCTCCGAGCGCGTGCCGGACGAAGCCGCCAGCCTCTGACGGCTCGCCCCCGGGACTGACCCCTCGGCGCTACCTCCGGACCGGGAGGACCAGCGTCGAGGGGTTCGTCGTCGTGTGGTGGACGGTGACCACGCCCGCGACGCCGCGGACCAACTGCTTCACGTTGGGCAGCAGATGGGGGACGTCGTAGGAGTGCACGGTGACCCGGAGGCGGTGGCCCTTCTCGATCACCGCGCCGGTCGGGAAGACCTCGACGGGAACCCGATAGATCTGGCCCGGCCGGACCGCCTGCTCGGTCGAACGGATGAAGGGATGCCACGGCTGGACGACCTGACCGTTCAGCGTCCGCGCCTTCGACGCCGTGACGGCACGGTGGCGCAGGGTCTGCCAGCCGCCGGTGATGCGGTCGACGGACCCATCGGGCGCGACATCCTCGATCGAGACCGAGATCAGGCCGTCGGTGCCGGTGGTGGAGACCGACAGATCGGCGTTGAGCGGGCCGGAGAAGGCCAGGTCCGAGGTCGCCGGAGCCGTCTCGTAGGAGACCCCGAGCGCGTCGTTGATCCGGTTGTCGGTCTCGCAGCCCGGGATCGCGAGGGCGCCGGCGGTCCACTGCGCGGTGCTGCGCGAGCACAGCCCCTGCACCGGCAGCGGGAGGATCGTGTCGCCGCCGACGGGCTTCAGGGCCGACCCGAGGGCGTACGTCTTCGCGCGGACCTCGCTCCCGAGCCACGACTGCATCGTGCGCCACTTCCCGGACCCGATCTCGTGGTAGGTCACCGGGGCGACGTCGCGGTCGAGGGTGGAGTCGGGCAGACCCTTGAGGTGCGTGTCGAACCACCGCAGCGCCATCTCGTCGAGGCCGTTGATCCCGCTGCCCTCCAGGCCGGCGCCCATCGACGCCTCGGCGTGCGTCCACGGCCCGATGAGCAGCTTGGTGTCCACCCCGTTCCGTTGCATCCGGTCGAAGAGCATCGGGGCGCCGCGCTGGAAGATGTCGTACTGTCCGGCCGTCACGAACGTCGGTACGTCGATCTCGTCGACCACGCTCAACGGTGACCGCTTCGTGTAGAAGGGGCCGTCGTAGCCGGCGTCGGTGCCGAGCAGCGCGCTGGCGAGCATCGGCACCTGGAACCCGAGCGCACCACTGACGTGCTGCAGCAGCGTGGTCAGGGTCGCTTCCGGGCGGGTCGAGTTGACGGCAGGCGGCACCAGCCCGGCGCCGGTGACCAGCCCGAACCACAGCGGGATGAAACCGGCGTCGATCTGGCCACCGGAGGCGACGACGTCACGGTAGACGTCGCCGGCGGGCACGATCGGGAACATCGCCTTCAGTCCGCGTGGGTGCTGGGCGGCGGTGAAGAACTGGTTGATCGCCATGTACGACGGGCCCCACAGGCCGAGCTCGCCGTTGCTCCACGTCCGCTTGGACGAGGTCGCCCAGTTGGCCACCTCGAGGCCGTCCTTCTGCTCGCGGTCGCCGAACGCGTCCCACTGGCCGGCGGAGGAGCCGGTGCCGCGTACGTCGGACTGGACCCAGACGTAGCCCCGCTCGACGAAGTAGTCACCGCCGCCCCCGGCGACGTTCTTGTTGTAGGGGTTCTGCGTCAGGATCACCGGGAACCGGCCCGGCGCCGCGGTGCCGTCGGCCTTCGCTGGCCGGTGGACGTCGGCACGCAGCACCACTCCGTCGGACATCGTGAGCTGGACGTCCTTCTCGACGACCACGCCGTACGTCGCCGGCCGCGGCTTCCACGCTCCGACCCGCGCCTGCGGCCCCTGAGCCGCCGCAGTCGCGGGAGCAGCAGCGGCGGCGCTCGGCGTGAGCGCCGGTGGGAGGAAGGTCGTGACGAGCGCCAGGAACGGGACGAGGAATGCCAGTCTGCCGAGTTTCACGACTCACTCCAGGGGTGTGGTGGGTATCACACCTCGAACGACGGAGTGCAAACGCGAGTTACGAAACAGCGTTCCGGTATTGAATAGTGAGACTAAGCAGTGAGCGCGCCGGTCCTGTCGACGACCGGAGCGCCCGTGGCCGCCACGACGTCCTCGTACGTCACCCCGGGAGCGAGCTCGACGAGATCGAACGAGGCGCCGGCGACGTCGAGAACCCCCAGGTCCGTGATGACCCGCTTGACGATCCCGCGACCGGTCAGCGGCAGGTCGCAGGCCGAGAGCAGCTTGGGGGCGCCCTTCTTGGTGACGTGCTCCATCAGTACGATCACCCGCCCGGCGCCGGAGACGAGGTCCATCGCGCCGCCCATGCCCTTGACCATCTGTCCGGGCACCATCCAGTTGGCGATGTCGCCGTTGGTCGAGACCTGCATCGCGCCCAGGACGGCGACGTCGATGTGGCCGCCGCGGATCATCGCGAACGACGTCGCGGAGTCGAAGTAGGAGGCTCCCGCGAGCACGGTCACGGTCTGCTTGCCGGCGTTGATCAGGTCGGGGTCGACCTCGTCCTCGTAGGGGAACGGGCCGACACCGAGGATGCCGTTCTCGGCGTGCAGCACGACCGTCGAGGTCTCCGGGATGTAGTCGGGGATCAGGGTCGGCAGGCCGATCCCGAGGTTGACGTAGTCGCCGTCCTGCAGCTCCTGCGCGGCGCGCGCGGCCATCTGGTTGCGGTCCCAAGCCATGACTCAGGCCTCCTTGTTCGCTGTGGTCGGGCGCTCGCCGCGCGTCGTACGCTTCTCGATGTCCTTGTGCCCCGCCTGCTCAGGCGTCAGCGCGACGATCCGCTTCACGAAGATCCCCGGAAGGTGGACGTCGGCAGGGGCGATCTCACCGACCTCGACGACCTCCTCGGCCTCGACGACGGTCACCCGGCCGGCCATCGCGGCCGGCACGTTGAAGTTGCGCGTGGAGGCGTTGAACTGGGCGTTGCCCGCCCGGTCGACGCGGGTCGCGCGGACCAGCGCGAAGTCGGTGATGATGCCCTCCTCGAGCACCATCTGCTTGCCGTGGAACTCCCGGACCTCCTTCGGCTCGGAGGCCTCGGCGATCGTGCCGTCGGGGTGGTAGCGGTAGGGCAGTCCGCCGTCGGAGACCATCGTGCCGACGCCGGTCGGGGTGTAGAAGGCGCCGATCCCGCTGCCGCCCGCGCGCATCCGCTCGGCGAGCGTCCCCTGCGGGGTGAGCTCGAGCGTGATCTCGCCGGCCAGGTACTGACGGCCGAACTCCTTGTTCTCGCCGATGTAGCTCGCGATCACCCGGGAGATGCGGTGGTCGTCGAGCAGCAGCCCGAGGCCGGCACCGTCGACGCCGCAGTTGTTGGAGACGACCATCAGGTCGTCCGCCCCCTGTTCCCGCAGCGCCTCGATCAGGAACCACGGGATTCCCACCAGCCCGAAACCGCCCACGGCCAGGCTGGCCCCGCTGTGAATGTCGGCAACCGCCTCCGCGGCCGATCCGACCACCTTGTCCAGACCCATGTCTTCTCTGCTCTCTCGAAGGGCTCTACAGAAAGATTTCGTACGCCGCCAGGTGCGGCTTCAGCGGACCGACTCGAACACCGCCGCGAGCCCCTGCCCGCCGCCGATGCACATCGTCTCCAGGACGTACCGGGCCTCACGCCGTTGCGCCTCGCGGGCGGCGGTGGCGAGGATGCGGGCGCCGGTGGCCCCGATCGGGTGGCCGAGCGAGATGCCCGAGCCGTTGGGGTTGAGCCGCTCGTCGGTGGCGTCGACCTTCCACTCGCGCAGGACGGCGAGGACCTGGGCGGCGAAGGCCTCGTTGAGCTCGATCAGGTCGATCTCGTCGAGGGTGAGCCCGGCGCGGCTCAGTGCCGCCTTGCTGGAGAGGACGGGACCGATGCCCATCCGCTCGGGCTCGCAGCCGGAGACCGCCCACGACTTGAGCGCCAGCAGGGGAGTCAGGCCGCGCCGCTCCGCCTCGGCGCGGGTGGTGACGACGCACATCGCGGCACCGTCGTTCTGGCCGGACGCGTTGCCGGCGGTGACCGTCGACTCCTCGTCGACCTTCAGCCGGATCGGGCGGAGCGAGGCGAGCTTCTCCAGGGAGATGTCGGCACGCGGGTGCTCGTCGCGGTCGACGACGACATCGGGCTTGCGGCGGCCGCCGGGGACGGTCACCGAGACCAGCTCGTCGGCGAACTTGCCGGCCTCGTGGGCTGCCACGGCACGCTGGTTCGAGCGCAGCGCGAGCTCGTCCTGCTCCTCGCGGGAGATGCCGTACTCACGGCGCAGGTTCTCGGCGGTCTCGATCATGCCGCCGGGGATCGGGTGGTCCTTGCCGCCGGCGGTCTCGCGAGCCCGGTCGAGACGGTCGAGCAGCTCGATGCCGCCCTGCTTCACCCCGCCGCGCAGCCCGAGGGCGTAGTGCTCGACGTTGGACATCGACTCCGCACCGCCGGCCACGACGAGGTTCGCGGCACCCGTGGCGACCGAGCCCGCGGCGTACAGGATCGCCTGCAGTCCCGAGCCGCAGCGACGGTCGATCTGCAGGCCGGGGACGCCGTTGCCGAGCCCGGCGTCGAGGGCCGCGATGCGGCCGATCGCGGGGTTCTCGCCGCTCGCGTAGCCGTTGCCGAGGATGACGTCGTCGACGTCGCCCTCCTGCAGGCCGGTGCGCTCGACCAGCTCGCGCAGGACCGTCGTGGCGAGGTCGGTCGCGGTCAGCGGCGCCAGGGCGCCGAGGAAGCGGCCGACCGGGGTGCGGAGGGGCTCGCAGATGACGATGTCGGTGGCGCTGCTCATGTTGTCGACGGTACGCGGGCAGTCATGACTTGAGAAGTACTCATTTGGCGTCGATTGACACATCTGACGTCTTGATCAACCGTCCGACCGGACAGTGCGCGGTCCAGGCTATTGCGATAAGTTCGCGTTAGCAGTTTCCTCGGGCTCCGCTTCAGTCCGACCCCACGCAGATCAAAGAGGTGACCATGCACGTCCCCGACGGCTTCCTCGACGCTCCCACGTCGATCGCCACCGGTGCAGTCGCTGTCGTCGCGGTAGGCGTCGCGCTGCGCGGCGCGCGCCGCGAGCTCGACGACAAGACCGCCCCGCTGGCCGGCCTGGTGGCCGCGTTCGTCTTCGCGACCCAGATGCTCAACTTCCCCGTCGGCGCAGGCACCAGCGGCCACCTGATGGGCGGCGCCCTGGCCGCGGTGCTGGTCGGGCCGTGGACCGGGGTGCTGTGCGTCTCGGTCGTGCTCATCGTGCAGTCCCTGCTCTTCGCCGACGGCGGCATCACCGCACTCGGCACCAACATCCTGCTCATGGCCGTCACCACCGTGGTCGTCGGCTGGCTGGTGAGCCGGCTGCTGATCAAAGTGCTGCCGAAGCGGGTCGGCCTGGTCGCCCCCGCGGCGGCGATCGGCGCCTTCCTGTCCGTCCCCGCGGCGGCGTTGGTCTTCACCGCGCTCTACGCCGTCGGCGGCACCGCCGACATCTCGCTGACCACGCTGGCCACCGCGATGCTCGGCTGGCACACGGTGATCGGGCTGGGCGAGGGTGCGATCACGTTTCTCGCGGTCGGCGCGATCCTGTCCGTACGCCCCGACCTCGTCTACGCCGCGCGCGGCGTGATCGCCGAGCGTGACCTGGTCATCAAGCCGAAGGAGTCGGTCGCATGAGCGCCGCCTCGAAGAAGGCCGTGTCGTTCAAGTGGGTCGCCCTCGGCATCGCCGTCGTCGCCCTGCTCCTGGCCGGCGTGGTGTCCTACTACGCCTCCGCCCACCCCGACGGCCTCGAGTACGTCGCCGGCCAGACCGGCTTCCTCGACAGTGCCTCGGACCACGGTGCGGCCGACGGCCCGTTGGCCGACTATGGCACGAAGGGCGTCGAGAACGCGCGGCTCTCCGGGGGCCTCGCCGGCGTGATCGGCACCGTGGTGGTGCTCGTCCTCGCCGGTGGCCTCGCCCTGGTCGTACGCCGTCGTTCCGCCACGTCCGACGAGGCCTGATCCGGTGCCCGCACATCTGAAGGTGCTCGCCCTGATCGGTTTCATGCTCGTGGTGGTGGCGACCCCGCGGGAGTGGTTCGCCGCGTACGCCTTCTTCCTGGCCGTCCTGGTCACGGTCGGCGCGGTGGCGCGGGTGCGACCGGGGTGGGTGCTGAAGCGGATGGTGGTCGAGACGCCGTTCGTGGTCTTCGCGGTGCTGATGCCGTTCATCGCGCACGGGCCGCGGGTCGAGGTGCTCGGGCTGAGCCTGAGCGAGTCGGGACTGCTCTCGGCGTGGGGGCTGCTCGTCAAGGGAACGCTCGGCGTGATCGCCGGGCTGCTGCTGGCCGCGACGACGACGCCCCAGGAGCTGGTCCGCGGCCTGGAGCGGCTGCGGCTGCCTCAGCAGCTGGTGCAGATCATGGCGTTCATGGTGCGCTACCTCGAGGTGGTGACCGACGAGATGCGCCGGATGGCGGTCGCCCGCGCATCCCGCGGCTTCGAGGCCCGCAACCCGCTCCACTGGCCGGTGCTGGCTCGCTCGGTCGGCGCGCTGTTCATCCGTTCCTTCGAGCGCGGCGAACGGGTGCACCTGGCCATGGTCTCGCGCGGCTACACAGGGAGAATGCCCAGGTGACCACTCCAGTCCTCGACGTACGCGGCTTGGCCTTCGCCTACCCCGACGGCCACCAGGCGCTCTTCGGTGTCGACCTGCACGTCCACCGCGGTGAGCGGGTCGCGCTGCTGGGCCCCAACGGGGCCGGCAAGACGACGCTGGTCCTGCACCTCAACGGCATCCACCTCGCCGGCGCCGGTTCCGTCGCGGTGAGCGGGCTCCCCGTGACCAAGGCCAACATCAAGGAGATCCGCCGCCGCGTCGGCATCGTCTTCCAGGATCCCGACGACCAGCTCTTCATGGGCACCGTCCGTGAGGACGTCGCCTTCGGCCCCGCCAACCTCGGCCTGCGCGGCTCGGAGCTGGACGCGAAGGTGACCGAGGCCCTCGCGAAGGTCGGCATGGAGGACTTCGCCGACCGGCCGCCGCACCACCTCTCCTTCGGTCAGCGACGCCGGGTGGCGGTGGCCACCGTGCTGGCGATGGACCCGGAGATCCTGGTCCTGGACGAGCCGTCCTCCAACCTCGACCCGGCCTCCCGCCGCGAGCTAGCCGACATCCTCCGCGACCTCGACGTCACCGTCTTGATGGTCACCCACGACCTGCCCTACGCCCTCGAGCTCTGCGAGCGCTCGGTCATCCTCGACGGCGGCATCGTCGCGGCCGAGGGCCGCACCGTCGACGTACTCGCCAACGCCGACCTGATGCGCGCCCACCGCCTCGAGCTCCCCTTCGGCTTCGACCCCGTCGCTGCAGCCGCCACCCTCTAGCCCCGCCGAGTCGGCTCGTCCTGACCAAGAACGACGCCGAGTCGGCTCGTTCTAACGAGCCGACTCGGCGTGATTTCTGGTCAGTTTGCGCCGGCTCGGCGACGGGCGCGGTAGTGGAGCTTGGCGCTGACGTAGCCGCGCCAGCCGACCAGGGTGAGGCCGAGGAAGAGGATCGAGACGACCAGGAAGGCCGGTGCCAGGCCGCCACCGGTGAGGCCGCGCAGCAGCATCCCGATGACGTACGTCCCGAGCCAGACGACCACGCCCGCCGGCCAGGCGCGGGCGGCCGACCAGCGGCGCCAGACCACGACGGCCCAGGCCACGGTGAGCCCGACCAGGAAGGGCCAGGCGATGCGGAGCACGACGAGCGCCGGGCCGGAGTCGTGCGACTGGCGTCCGGCGAAGGCGAAGAGGAGCACGAAGAAGACGTCGACCGCGAAGGCTGCGACCGCCCACCTGGGCACGAGCCCGGCGACGAGTGGGGAGGAGGACTTCGTGGAGGACATGGTGCCCAGAATACGAGCCCGCCCTACGCCGAGAGCCAGGCCCCGCCGCGCATCACCCGGGTCGGCCGCAGCGACTCGTCGGTGAGCACGAGGTCGGCGCGAGCTCCGGGCTCGAGGCGTCCCGCGTCGAGGCCCACCACCGATGCCGGCCGCAGGCTGGAGGCCCTCATCAGCATGGCCAGGTCGATCCCCGCGGCCGCATGGCGGCGCACCTGGTCGATGAGCCGCGAGGTGCCTCCGGCGATCGATCCGTTGCCGGTGCCATCGGCGATCCGGGCGACCCCATCCCGTACCTCCACGGCCAGCGGGCCGAGCTGGTAGTCACCGTCGGCCATCCCGGCCGCGGCCATCGCATCCGTGACGAGCACGACCGACCCGGGCACCATTGACATCATCGCCCGGACCGTCTCGTCGTCGAGGTGTACGCCGTCAGCGATCAGCTCAACGCAGGCGTCTCCGACACCGGCGGCCCCCAGGGATCCGAGCACCGGCCCAGGAGAGCGGTGGTGCGCGGGCGGCATCCCGTTGAACAGGTGGGTGACCAGGCTGCCCGGCCCGGACAGGAAGGCCCGAGTCTGCGAAGCCGACGCAGCGGTGTGTCCCAGCGCCACCACGACCCCGGCCGACGTGAGCACGGAGGCGACCTCGTCGGCCCCGGGGAGCTCGGCGGCCAGCGTCATCACCTTCAGCTGCCCCCGGGCAGCTGCGACGAGCTCACGGGCGAGCCCGGCGTCCGGCGCCATCAGCAGCTCAGGATCGTGCGCCCCCCGGCAGGAGTGCTCCAGGAACGGCCCCTCCATGTGGATCCCGGCGATCAGTCCGTCCTCGGCGGCCCCCGCCAAGGCGGAGACGACCGACAGCAACCGGGAAGGCGAGTCGGTCACGGTCGAGGCGAGCAGCGTCGTCGTCCCGGCCGCATGATGAACCCCGGCAGCCACCGCGATCTCGTCCGACGACGTGGAGTGGAACGATGCGCCGCCGCCGCCGTGGTTGTGGATGTCCACCAGCCCCGGCAGCAGGATCCCGGCCGACTCCGGATCGGCGTCGGTCACCGGTCGGACCCCGGCGATCACCCCGCCCGCGACGCTGACGACCAGATCGTCGAAGCCACCGGGTCGCGGCACCAGGCCGCGTACGTCTAGATCCATCGCTTGAACCAGATCCTCGTCAGCCACTCCTGCCGGGTGAGCAGCTCATCGGTGTAGATCGGCCAGAACCAGGCGAAGTTGCAGATCACGAGCACGACGAAGATGCCGCCGGCGACGGCACCCCCGACGCGGCGCCGGGTGGCGGGGCTTCCGCCGGCCTGCGGCGGTGGCCGGTCGAGCAGCTTGCCCAGACACAGACACAGGCCGAGCACGAGGAACGGCAGCGCGATGATCATGTAGAAGGAGAAGATCGGCCGCCCGGCGTACTGCAGCCACGGCAGCCACGTCGACAGCACCCCGACGACGGCGACCCCGAACCTCCAGTCCCGCGCGGCGACCCACATGAACGCGGAGACGATCAGCGCGATGAACGCTCCCCACCACAGCACCGGGGTGCCCAGCAGCAGCACCTGCCGCAGGCACGTCCCGGCCTCCTCCGGGCCGTCCCCGTCGGGGTCCGCCGTCGGCGTCGCCTCGCACATCTCGCCGCGCGACTTCGCACCGGACAGGATCCCGGTGTCGGCGGCGACCCCGACCGGCCGGTTCAGCACCAGCCAGCCGATCGGATGGGACCCGTAGGTGTGCTCGGCGCACTCCAGGAAGTGGGTGTGGAAGGTGAAGACGTCGCGGTGGTAGTACCACAGCGACCGCAGCGACTGACTGACCTCGCCGAGGCCGGAGGCGTCCGGCTCCGTGGCGGTCGGCCAACGCTTGTCGTTGAGGTTCTCGGGGACGTACGACTTGTTCTCGCAATGGCCCTCGCCGGTGTAGCGCGTGTATTGCGTCGCCGAGAGCGACTCCTCGTAGACGTCCGCGTGGGTCATCCACGGGATCCACGTCATCACGTAGACCGCGAGCGCGACCCCCACCAGGTGCACGAACGCCGTCGGGCCGTCGGCCAGGCAGGCACGGAGCCAGGCCAGACGTACGCCGAAGGAGCGCCGCATCCCGGCGGACCAGGCCACATAGAGGAGACCGAAGGCGGCCAGCGGGTAGAGCGCCTCCCACTTGCAGCCGATCGCCAGACCCCACGCGATGCCCGAGCAGAGCAGCCACGGACGGAACAGCATCTGGCGCACCGGACCCCAGGCGCCGGGCGCGGCGAGCTGCGTGGGTGCGAGCGCGGAGAACCGTCGCCGGCACCAGTCACGGTCCATCACCATCAGGTGCACCGCGAGCAGCAGGAAGAAGGCGACGAAGAGATCGAGCAGGGCCAGGCGCGAGAGCACGAACGCGAGGCCGTCGAAGGTGATCAGGATGCCGCCGACGAGACCGAGCAGCATGGACCCGGAGACGCGCCGTACGAACCGGATCGTCAGCAGCACCAGCAGCGAGCCGACCACGACCGAGGCGATCCGCCAGCCGAACGGGTCCATCCCGAAGAGCTTGATGCCGAGGGCGATGATCCACTTGCCCACGTCGGGATGGACGATCATCGACGGCCCGTCGGCGAACTGCCCGTCGAGCTGCCCGGCCAGGATGTTCTCGTCGGCGCCCTCGATGAAGTTGCGCGCGTAGCCGAACTCGAGCAGCGCCCAGGCGTCCTTGGCGTAGTAGGTCTCGTCGAAGGCGAAGACCTTCGGGGTGCCGAGATGCCACAGCCGCAGCAGGAACGCGAGCGCGGTGATTCCGATCGTCGCCGCCCAGCCGGCCCGCGGCGAGCCGCTGATGCGGCGCCGGGCGCGCTCCCAGGCGGTGGGGAGCAGGTGACCCGAGGGGGTGCTGGCCAGGCCCTCCAGGGGCTCCGGCTCCTCGGTCACCGTCGTCGTCACGAGGGAACCATATAAGCCTGCGACAATATCGGGGTGGTAGTTCCAGACGACGGCGTGCTCGTACTCGCGGCAACCCCGATCGGACGTGTCGAAGATGCCCCACCCCGTTTAGCCTCGGAGCTGGCGATCGCGGACGTCGTCGCAGCTGAGGACACCCGTAGGCTCTCCCGTCTGACCCGCGATCTGGGGGTCGAGATCAAGGGCAGGATCGTCTCCTACTTCGAGGGCAACGAGAGCGCACGTACGCCGACGCTGCTCGCCGATCTCCTCGACGGCAACCGCGTCCTCCTGGTCACCGATGCCGGGATGCCCTCGGTCTCCGACCCCGGCTACCGCCTGGTCGCCGCTGCGGTCGAGAAGGACGTACGCGTCACCGCCGTGCCCGGCCCCTCGGCCGTCCTGACCGCCCTGGCCGTCAGCGGCCTCCCGGTCGACAGGTTCTGCTTCGAGGGCTTCCTGCCCCGCAAAGCCGGCGAGCGCTCGCGGCGGCTGGGGAGCCTGGCGAAGGAGGAGCGCACCATGGTCTTCTTCGAGGCACCCCATCGCACCGAGGCCGCCCTGGCCGCCATGCGCGACGCCTTCGGCGACGACCGCGCCGCCGCCGTCTGCCGCGAGCTGACCAAGACCCACGAAGAAATACGCCGCGGGGGACTGGCCGAGCTCGTCGACTGGGCCGCCGAGGGAGTGCGCGGCGAGGTCACCATCGTCGTCACCGGCGCCGAGCCGAGTGCCGAGGTCAGCAACGACCCCGACTCCCTCCGCGCCGCGGTTGCGGACCTCGAGGCTGAGGGCCTGACCCGCAAGGACGCCATCGTGGAGACGGCAAAGCGAGCCGGCGTCCCCAAACGCGAGGTCTACAACCTGATCCACACATAGCCGGTCTGAGCGCCCACCTAGCCGAGTCGGCGCATCTGCACGGCGAGCGCCAGCGAGCATCGTGCCGATGCGCCGACTCGGCGGGCCACGAGGAGACAGCCCGTGGTCCGTACGATGCTCATGTGAGCTTTCCACCGATCCCCGAGCCGCTTCCCGCCCCCGTAGTCGACAACCACACGCACCTCGACATCGTCAGGGGCGACGAGGGCCTCCCGGTGGAGGAGGCACTGGCCAGGGCGGCCGAGGTCGGTGTGACCAGGGTGGTCCAGATCGGCTGCGACCTGCCCGGTGCCCGCTGGGCGGTGGAGGCGGCCCAGACGTACGACAACATGGTCGCGGGCGTCGCGCTCCACCCCAACGACGCGCCTCGCCAGCCCGATCTCGAGGCCGCGCTGGACGAGATCGAGAAGCTCGCCGGGGCGCATGACAAGGTGCGCGTGGTGGGGGAGACCGGGATGGACTTCTTCCGCACCGACGAGGAGGGCCGTGAGACCCAGGCCTACTCGTTCCGGCGCCACATCGACATCGCCAAGCGTCTCGACAAGACCTTGATGATCCACGACCGCGACGCGCACGACGCCGTGCTCGAGGTGATCGACAGCGTCGGCCCTCCGGAGCGCTGGGTGATGCACTGCTTCTCCGGTGATGCCGAGTTCGCCCGCCAGTGCCTGGACCGGGGCGCCTACCTCTCCTTCGCCGGCACGGTGACGTTCAAGAACGCCCAGTACCTCCGAGACGCCCTCGCGATCACTCCCCAGGACCGCATCCTGGTGGAGACCGACGCGCCGTTCCTGACGCCCCATCCGCACCGTGGCGCGATCAACTCCAGCTACATGATCCCGGCGACGATGCGGGTGATGGCCGACGTACGCGGCGACGACCTCGAGGCGCTCTGCCACGCCGTCAACACCAACACCGAGACCGCCTTCGGCGGCACCTGGTAAACGGCGAGCCCCGCTGGTCGAGCCGCCGGAGCCGCTAGGCGGAGGCGTGGGGGGGGCCCCAACAAAAGAAGGATTTTTTTGGTAAC
>NZ_JBHWLY010000052.1:36786-41134 GCF_042730435.1 Nocardioides sp. NPDC059952
CCGCCACATGCTACCCGGCGCCCCCCGTTGGTCGACCCCCGGGTCGCGTTCGGGGGGGGGGTTACCCACCAAACCCCTCCCCGGGGGTGGCTCGCCCCACCGCTCGCTAGCGCTCGCCGGTCTGAACGAAGTGGCCGCGACCAGCGGGGCTGATCGGATCAGATCAGGAGACGCTGATCTTCATGATCCCCTTGCGCTCGTCCGAGGAGAGCACCGTGATCTTCACGCCGCTGCCGGCGGTCTTGGTGGAGTGCGCCGGGTTGGACGCGTCCCAGTAGGCCGTCTCGGAGTTGTCGTAGAACGTCGGCACGCTCTTGTGCCGCGGCACGTTCAGGACGTTGTCGGCGCCACCGGCGACCTCGGCCTCGAGCCGCAGAGCGTCGGCACGGTCGACATCGAAGGTCGAGTCGTAGCCCTGCATCCGGTTCCGGGCGAGGGTGCCGTTCGACCACAGGCTCGGCTTCGCGGTGGAGTCGACGACCAGCGCCTGGCCACCACCGGGGTGCTCCGAGGTGTTGTTGTCGCCGTACGCACCGTTCTGGTACCAGACCAGGAGGCCGTCCTGGTAGGCGTAGTGGTCGACCTTGTCCGGCGCGGTGACCCCGTAGCCGAAGTTGTACGGACCCTCGGCCAGCGTCTTGTCGTAGCCCTTGTACTGCCGGTTCTCGGCGATGTAGAAGCGCGGGTACGTCGAGGTGTAGGTGCCGTCGGTGATGCCCATGTACTCCTTGACGGTCCAGTCGGCGAAGGACGAGAAGTCCGTCGTGTAGGCCGAGCCGACCGAGAGGTCGTCGATGGCGAAGCCGTAGTAGGCGACGCCGCCGTCGTTGGCGGTGCGGAAGCGGAGCTTCACGTTCTGACCGGCGTACGCCGAGAGGTCGGCGGTCAGGTCGACGTACTCGGTCGGGTCGTGGTCGGCGCAGTTGCCGTCACAGGTGCTGTCGGAGGTGCCGTGGATGCCGTTGTTGTACTCGGCCGAGGACAGGTTCGTCGCCAGCGGGGTCGACCACGTGGTGCCGCCGTCGGTGGAGGCCTCCAGGAAGGTGAAGTCGTACTCCGCCTCGAGGTCGTACTTCACCTTGGCCGAGAGGGTGCCGCCCGCGGGGACCGCGATCTCCGGGCTCACCGCGGTGGCCGTACGGTCATCGCCCTTGCCGGAGTAGAGGAACGACTTGCCGGACGTGCCGGAGCCGACGTCGTGGGTCGTCTCCCCGTCGGGGAGGTTGACCACGAGTGCCTGCGGGGTCTTCGACCCGGTGTCGTGGAAGCTCGGGCCCAGGGTCAGCTTCTTCTTGGAACCCGCCTCGACGGTGTCGTAGTTGAGCCAGCCGAGGAAGAGCTTCTCGGGAGCGCCCATGTGGTTCGGGGTGGTGCCGATGGTGCCGTCACCGTGGCCGAGCCAGGAACCCGAGCTCATCAGGGTCCAGAAGCCGGTGCCGTTCTCGCCGCCCGCGGTGTCGTAGAAGTCCGGCAGACCGAGGTCGTGGCCGAACTCGTGGGCGAAGACGCCCAGGCCGCCGTTCTCGGGCTCGGTGGTGTAGTCGCGGATCCAAATGTCGGTGTTACCGATCTTGACGCCGCCGGCCTTCGGGAAGTCGGCCGGGCCGTCGGAGCCGGACGCGTTGGCGGCCCAGCGGTGCGACCAGATGGTCCACGGGTCGGCGCCGGCCTCCTCGCCCGCACCGGAGTGGATCGCCTGGAAGTGGTCGATGTAGCCGTCGGCCTCGTTGAAGTTGCCGTCGCCATCGAGGTCGTAGCGGTCCCAGATGTCGTAGTCCTGGAGGTACGCGGTGATCTCGGCGTCGGTCTTGCCCGCCGCCTTCTGCGACTCGTACCAGGCGTTGGCGCTGTCCTGGACGTAGTTCTTCATGGCGCTGGCGGTCTCGTCGCCGGTCGCGCTCTGGTAGTAGGACTCCGCGTGCGGAAGGGTCACCCAGTCGCTGACGTCACCCTGGAGGTCGAAGCGGCCGCTCGACATCTCCTTGTAGACGTTGTGGAACGACTCCTCGCCCTTGTTCTGGTTGAAGAACATGTCCATGTAGTGCTCGCGGGAGAAGTCCTCCTCCCAGTAGGTGGAGTTGTCGTCCTCGGCGGGCGGGGCGATCTCGTTGTGGAGCGGGCCCGAGGTGTTCTCGGGGAAGGCCGGGTTGCCGCCCTCGCCGAACTCGACCAGGAAGCTCAGCAGCTGGGACTTCTCGGTGGGCTCGTGCTCCACCCAGCGGGTGTTCTTGCCCGAGCCCATCTTGACGACCTGGCTGCCGTTCTTGGTGACCGTCTGCTTCTCGCCCGTGGCAACCGCGGTGGCTGCGTTGGTCTTGAGCTCGGTGCGCTTGGTGTTGAGCGCGTCGGGCTTGTTGTCGACCTTCTGCTTGACGGCGGCCGCAGCAGGGGTCCCCTCGGTCTCGACGGCGCTCGCCGACGAGTGGGTGAGGATCACTGGCGTCACGCCTGCGACCGCGAGTGCGGCCAGCGCGCTGGTAACGCGTCTGTTCATCGTTCCTCCGGAGTCTGGTGACATCGCGCACATCTGCCTTCCCCGAGAACTGACCGGCACGACGGGCCATCACGACAGAGATGGCTTCGGAGTACAACACCAAGCAACGCAGTTACCTGTAAAGGATTTGTCGCCTATTGGCCAGGGGGAGCGAAATTTCGTGGCGGGATTACGACATGCGCCGTGATCAACCCGCTTGACCAGCGATTTCGACGTGGTGAATCGCACACCTGTTATTCGCTGCGACAGGTATTGACAGCCCTCTATGGCCCCCATTTGATACCGAGATTGCATGCTTGTAATTGCCTGCTGATCGGTTAGGGGACTTGCATTTAACCGACCGCATTTGTTCCGCTGTCCGGCGAGATAGCCGGGATCGGGACAGATCCGGACGGTGTTGGGGGTGGGCCTCAGCGCGTAGATCACCAGATCTCGCAACACCGTTCGCCCGTGCCCGGGGACACCAAACATCGGAGCATCGTGCCCCCCAGCAGCACCAACTCGTGGTTCCGCAACATCGCTTCAACCCGACGCCGTAAGGCCGTTCTGGTCGGCGGACTGGCCGCCGCAGTGGTCGCCGCAGGCGGCGCAGCGTACGGGGTCAAGACCGCCCAGACCGATGTCGTCGTCTCGATCGACGGCAAGGCCAAGGACGTCAGCGTCAACGCCGACACGGTCGGTGAGGTCCTCGAGGCCGAGGGCATCGAGATCGGCGACCGCGACGCGGTTGCCCCTTCGCTCGACACCGAGGTGGAGGACGGCAGCGCGATCAGCGTCCGCTACGCCCGTCAGCTGAGCCTCGAGGTCGACGGCAAGTCCCAGGACCACTGGGTCACCGCGACCACCGTCGGCGGCGCGCTCGCCGAGCTCGGCCGCGACTACGACCGGGCTGAGCTCTCGACCAGCCGCGGCGCCTACATCGGCCGCGACGGGATGTCGCTCGACGTCGTCACGCCGAAGGCCGTCAAGGTCGCCCTGGCGGGGAAGAAGACCAAGAAGGTCAGCGTGACCGCGCTGACCGTCGGCGACGCGCTCAAGGACCTCGGTGTCGAGCTCGAGCCTCGGGACCAGGTCTCCCCGGCCTCCGACAAGGCTCTGAAGAGCGGTCAGAAGATCGTCTTCACCGACTTCTCCGCCAAGAACCGGAAGGTCGCCCGCGAGACGGTCGAGGCTCCGGTCAAGGAGATCGAGGACTCCTCGATGGCCAAGGGTGAGACCGAGGTCGTCGAGGAAGGCTCCGACGGAGTCCGTTCGGTGACCTACCGCATCTTCTACAAGAACGGCGAGGCCGTCTCCAGGAAGGTCCTCGAGCAGAACGTCATCGAGGGCGCCGAGACCCGCGTCGTCAAGATCGGCACCAAGGAGGAGGCCCCTGCGGCCAACTTCGCCGGCGGCAGCACCGTCTGGGACCAGCTCGCGCAGTGCGAGTCCGGCGGCAACTGGGCGATCAACACCGGTAACGGCTACTACGGCGGTCTGCAGTTCAACGTGCAGACCTGGCAGGCCTACGGTGGCTCGGGTCTCCCGAGCGAGAACAGCCGCGAGACCCAGATCGCGATCGCGACCAAGGTCCGTGACGCCAACGGTGGCTACGGCTCCTGGCCGGCCTGCTCGCAGAGCCTCGGTCTGCCGCAGTAGTCGCGACTCGGCGCATCTGTCCCGGATTCCGGGCTCGAGTCGGGGGGGGGGGGGCCCGGCCCGGGGGGGGAACCGCCCCCCCCGCGGGGGGGGGGGGGGGGTACACACCCACCCCCCGCGCCCCCAACCCACCGGTGTTTTTTTTTGGGGTTGCGGGCCCGGTTGTTGGCCCGCGGGCGCCCCCGCTTCCGTTATGGGGTCACGTGGTGCTAGCTC
>NZ_JBHWLY010000053.1:0-41131 GCF_042730435.1 Nocardioides sp. NPDC059952
CGCCGGGCCTCCTCCAAGCGGTCTGCTCAGGCGAGCCGCTCCAGGAGCGCCTTGGCGGTCGAGACGCTGGACTGCGGGTTCTGGCCGGTGATCAGGGTGCCGTCGACGACGACGGTGTCACTCCAGGGCTCACCGGCCTCGACGATCCCGCCGGCGGCGCGCATCCGCTGCTCGACCGAGTAGGGGATGGTGTCGCCGTAGCCGCCCTGCTGCTCCTCGGTGTCGGTGAACCCGGTCATCCGGCGCCCGCCGAAGAGCCAGCCGCCCTCGCCGGTCGCGGCGAGGAGACCGGCGACGCCGTGGCACAGCGCGACGACCGGTCGCCCGGCGGAGTCGGTGGCCGCCAGGAGCGCGGCGAGCGCGGGGTCCGAGACCAGGTCGGTCATCGGGGCGTGGCCGCCGGGGATGTGGACGGCGTCGTAGGCCGCCGGGTCGATGTCGGCGAGCACCAGCGGGTGCGCGAGCTCTCCTTCGAGGGTCGCGAGGTAGGCGCGGAAGCGCTCGGCATCCTCGGGCTGGACGCCACCCTGCTCGCTGAGCGAGAGCGCGTCGACCGTCGGCGCCCGGCCACCCGGGGTGGCGATGTCGATCTCGACGCCGGCCTTCACGAGCGTCTCGTGAGAGGCGGCGACCTCCTCGGCCCAGTAGCCGGTCGGGTGCTCGGTGCCGTCGGCGAGAACGAGGGAGTCGGCCGCGGAGACGACCATCAGTACGCGTGTCATGGTTCTTCCTTAAGTTCGGTTCGGTGATGACCTAACGACCACCATCTCCCGCTTCACTCCCGGAACCAGGGAGCAGGTCATAATGATTTCTATGACCTCGCTCGATCTCTGGGAAGCGTTCGCACACGCCTACCGGGAGCGGTCGATCAGCGCCGCGGCCCGTCGCCTCGACCTCTCCCAGCCCGCGGTGACCGCACGGATCCGCAAGCTCGAGCACGAGCTCGACACGACCCTGTTCGAGCGCTCCCGCACCGGGCTGGTGCCGACCGGCCGGGCCGACGCGCTCGCCGCCCGGATCACCCCGCTGGTCGACCAGCTCCGCGGCGCCGTCGGCACCGAGCCCTCGATCGGCCCGGCGAACATCCGGATCGGTGGCGCCGCGGACGTGATGACCACCCGGATCGTGCCCGCCCTCGCCCCACTCGTCCGCGAGGGCCTCGACGTGACGGTGACCACCGGCCTGGCCCAAGACCTCCTCGACGACCTCGCCGAGGACCGTCTCGACCTCGTCGTCTCCTCCGTACGCCCCGCCGACGAGAGGCTTCGGTCGACCGTGCTGGTCGACGAGGAGTTCCTCCTCGTCGCGGCCCCGGCGGTCGCGGCACAGGTCGACCCCACCGAGCTGGCGCAGAACCCGGTCCGCGCCCTCGCCGCCGTACCGCTCGCGGCCTACTCCCCCGACCTCCCGATCATCAGACGCTACTGGCTCACCGAGTTCGACGAACGTCCCATCAACCGCACCGCGCTCGTGCTGCCCGACCTGCGCGGCATCCTCCGCGCGGTCGTCGCCGGCATCGGCGCCTCGGTGCTGCCCCGCTACCTGGTCGACGGGGCGCTAACCGACGGGACCGTCGTACGCCTCCACACACCTCGGCTCGGGCCGCTCAACACCCTCTGGCTCGCCACCGGCCCCGATGCGCCACCGGCCGTCGCCCACGTCTGCCGGCACCTGAGCGCCGAGGCCGCCGGCTGGGCGAGAACCTGATTCCGAGACGACCAATATGTTTTAGTCACGTGAGTTACTCTACTTAAATGAACGATGCCCTCACCGACTACACCGCCCACGTCCGTGACCTCTTCGGGCCGACCCCGACACCCTGGGTGCGCGAGACCGGGACCGACCACGACGTTCTGGTCGTCGGCGCGGGACAGGCCGGGCTCGGGGTCGGGTTCGCCCTGCGACGGTTCGGGATCAGCCGCGTCTCGGTGATCGATGCCGCCGCTCCCGGCGAGAAGGGCGTGTGGCGCGGCATCGCCCGGATGCGGCGGCTGCGTACGCCGAAGGTCTGGCCGGACCCCGAGTTCGGCTTCCCCGAGCTGAGCTTCCGCAGCTGGTTCACCCGGCTCCACGGTCGAGCGGCGTACGAGGACCTCGACCGGATCCCGCGCACGACCTGGGCGGACTACCTCGACTGGATCGAGCAGGTCGTCGAGGTGCCGGTGAGGCACCGGACCAGGCTGCTCGACGTCGAGCCGGGCCCGAGGTATCTGAGCGTGAGGCTCGAGGTCACCGACGCGGCCGGCGCCCGGCACCGGAGGACCGAGACGACGCGCAAGCTCGTGCTCGCCAACGGTGTCGAGAGCACCGGCGGGCCCGCCTACCCGGCGGCGATCGCCGGCCTGCCGGCCCACCTGAAGGCACACACGGCGGATCCGATCGACCTCGCCGCGCTCGCCGGGCGCCGGGTCGCGGTGCTGGGAGCGGGCGCCTCGGCGCTCGACATCGCCGGCGCCGCACTGGAGTCCGGTGCGGCCGAGGTCCACCTCTTCGTACGCCGCGACGAGCTCGTCGTGCAGGGCCCCGGCGTCGTCGGCGGACTGACCCTCGGCGCGCGGGAGAGCTTCCACCGCCTCAGCGACGCGGACCGCTGGCAGCGGAAGGTGGTCCAGGCACGGGCCGGGCGCAGCTGCACCCTCGAGTCGGTGCAGCGCGCCGCCGCCTTCGACGGCTTCCACGTCCATCTCGACGCCGAGTGGCACACCGCGAGGGCGGTCGGCGAGCGGATCGTGGCCGAGGCCGCCGACGGCATCCACGAGGTCGACCTGGTGATCGCCGGCACCGGCTACCAGTACGACCCGGCTACCCGCCCCGACCTCGCCCGGCTGGCCCCGGACATCGCGACCTGGGGCGACCGCTACCACCCGCCAGCCGACCTCGCCCACGACGAGCTCGCCCGCTGGCCCTACCTCGGCGACGGCTACGAGCTGAGCGAGAGGTCACCGGGCAGCGCGCCCTGGCTGGGCCGCGTCCATGTCTTCTCGGCCGCGGCAGGGCTCAGCTTCGGGATCCCGGTCGGTGACGTGATGAGCCTGGCCACCGGTATCCCCCGCCTCGTCGACGCGATCGGCCACGACCTCTACGTCGAGGACCAGGCCGCCCCCACCGTCGCCGGGACGCCCGCCGCGGCGGCCTCCTTCCGGGACGCGTACGCCCACGCGATCTGGACCCCCGACCTCGCCGAGGACCTCCGACCGACCGGCACCTGATCCGGGCAGGAGGCCCGGTCAGGGCGCCGGCGCGTGCCGCGTCCCCGGGATCGCCTCGATCAGCGACCGCGTGTAGTCGTCGGACGGGTTCGCGAAGATCTCCTCGACCGGCCCCGACTCGACGACGGCACCGGCCCTCATCACGGTCACGTCGTCGGCCACGAGCCTGACCACACCGAGGTCATGGGTGACGAAGACGTACGTCAGCCCGAGCTCGGCCTGCAGGTCGACCAGGAGCTGGAGAATCTGGGCCTGCACCGAGACGTCGAGAGCGCTGACGGCCTCGTCGAGCACGATCACCTTCGGCTCGAGCGCCAGCGCGCGGGCGATGGCGACCCGTTGCCGCTGGCCTCCCGAGAGCTGGCCGGGCAGCCGCTGGGCGTAGCTGTCGTCGAGCGCGACGGCGGCCAGCAGCTCGCTGACCCGCTCGGCCCGCTCCGCCCGTGTACGGGCCAGTCCGAAGGCCCGCAGCGGCTCGGCGATCAGCCTGCTGACGGTGAACCGCGGGTCCAGGGAGGTGAACGGGTTCTGGAAGACGAACTGCAGGTCACGACGTACGCCGCGCCACTCCCGGCGACCCAGCGCGGTGAGCTCGGTGCCGTCGACGTGCACGGTGCCACCGTCGGGGGTGGTGAAGCCGGCCAGGATCCCGGCCAGGGTGGACTTCCCGGCCCCGGACTCACCGACGATGGCGTGAGTGGTGCCGCGGCGTACGAGGAGCCGGGCGTCGTCGAGGGCACGCAGCTCGCTCCGGGTGCCCCGGCCGCGCAGGCGGTAGGTCTTGGTCAGCCCTTCGGCCACCAGAGCGGGTTCACCGGCGGTCGACGCGGCGACGCTGCTGGGACGCAGCCGGCCTTCGTGCCGCGACGGCGCGGCCTCCAGGAGCCGGCGGGTGTAGGGGTCCGAGGCCGAGGTGAGGACCTGGGCGACGTCGCCCTCCTCGACGAGCCCGCCCTCCTGCATGACCGCGATCCGGTCGGAGCGGTCCAGGGCGACACCGAGGTCGTGGGTGACGAGCAGGACCCCGAGGCCGAGCTCCTCGCGCAGAGCGGCGAGGTGGTCGAGGATGCGCTTCTGGACCGTGACGTCCAGGGCGCTGGTGGGCTCGTCGGCGACGATGATGCTCGGCTTCCCCGCCAGCGCGATGGCGATCAGGGCACGCTGCTTCATCCCGCCGCTGAGCTCGTGGGGGTACTGGTCGAAGACCCGCTCGGCATCGGCCAGCCCGGCGGCCCGCAGGCTCTCCAGCGCCGCCTCACGGTGGGCCGCGGAGTCGCGGCGCCCGTCCTGGGCGTTGAACCGGACCGCCTCGATGACCTGGTGGCCGATCCGCTTGACCGGGTTCAGCGAGGTGTTGGGGTCCTGCGGGATGAACCCGACGTGGTTGCCGCGCACCAGCCGCATCCGCTTGTCCGGCCAGCCGGTGACGTCGACGCCGGAATAGGCGATCGTGCCGCGGCCGATCCGGGCCGAGGGCGGCAGCAGGCCGAGGGCGCCCTGGACCAGCGTGGTCTTGCCGGAGCCGGACTCCCCCACCAGCGAGACGAGCTCGCCAGGTCGCACCTCGAGGCTGATACCGCGTACGGCCGGGGTCCAGCCGCGACCGGTGCGGTAGTCGATCGCGAGGTCGTCGATGCGGAGCAGGGGGTCTGGGCCGGCACTCATCTGCCGATGTCCTTCCTGAAGGAGGTGCTGATGCGGTGGGTCGCGATCACCACGACCGCGAGGGCCGCGCCGGGCAGCAGAGAGGTCCACGGGTAGGCGGCGACGAAGTCGCGGCCCTCGGCGACCAGCAGCCCCCACTCCGGCTCGGGCGGCGGCGCGCCGTAGCCGAGGAACCCGAGCCCGGCGACGGCCAGGATGGCGGTGCCGATCTCGAGCGCCGCCAGGGCCAGCACCGAGGCCATCGAGTTGGGCACGATGTGGTGGACCACCACGCCCAGGCGGCCGACCCCGAGGCCGTACGCCGCCTTGACGTAGTCGCGCGAGGCGACGCTGAGCACCTCGGCGCGCATGACCCGCGCGAAGGAGGCGATCGAGGAGATCCCGACCGCGAGCGCGATGTTGTTGGTGGAGTAGCCGAGCACCGAGACGATCACCATCGCCAGCAGCAGGCTCGGGATGGCCAGGAAGACGTCGACCACCCGCATGATCACCGTGTCGACCAGGCCGCCGGCGAAGCCCGCGACCAGCCCGACCAGGGCACCGATCCCGAAGGCGATCGCCACCGCGAGCAGGGTCGCGGTCAGCGTGGTCGCGGCACCGTAGACGCTCCTGGCGTAGAGGTCGCGGCCGAGCCGGTCGGTGCCGAACCAGTGCTCGGCGCTCGGTGGGGCGAAGCTGGCGTCGGGGTTGCCCTCGTAGGGGCTGAAGTGGGTGAACAGGCCTGGGACGACCGCCCAGCCCACCGCGACCAGCACGATGACCCAGGCGAGCAGGAGCACCGGCTGTCGGACCAGGTCGGCCACGGGGCCGGCGACCCTGCGCAGCCACGTCAGCGTCGTGCTCCGAGGGTGTCTGCGCTCCTCGGAGGCGAGCGCTGAGCTGAGAACGTCGGCGGTCATGGTGGCTCCTCAGGCGGTCGCGAGGGTGGCCCGCAGGCGCGGGTCCAGCAGCGGATAGATCAGGTCGACAACGAGGTTGATCAGCGCGAAGCTCGCCGCGACGAGCACGACGATCCCCTGCACGACCGGGATGTCGAGGGTGTTGATCGCGGTCTGGGTCATCCGGCCGATCCCCTGGCGCGCGAAGACGGTCTCGGTGATGACCGAGCCGGCGATCAGGTTGCCGAAGGTGATCCCGGCGATCGTGAGCGCGGGCAGGCTGGCGTTGCGGAAGACGTCGCCGATGATCACCTGCCCGCGAGAGGCACCCTTGGCCCAGCTGGTCGTGACGTAGCCGGAGTGGAGCTCGGCCGCGAAGGAGCGTACGAGGAGCTGGGCGATCGGCCCCGCGACCGGGATCGCGAGGGTGATCAGCGGGAGCACCAGGCTGCGCCAGCCGTCGTCGCCGAAGGCCGGGAACCAGCCCAGCCGGAACGCGAAGACCTGCAGGAGAAGGATCCCGGAGAGGAAGACCGGCACCGAGACCGCGCTCGTGGGCAGCGCCTCGACCAGGCGGCGCAGCCACTCCTGCCGGGTGGCCGTGGCGACCAGGGCGATCACGAAGGCGATCACCAGCGCCAACACCAGCGCGCCGAGGGCGAGCAGCAGGGTGCTGGGCAGCACCGCGGCGACCGCGGCGCTGACCGAGCGTCCCGACTGGACCGAGTTGCCGAAGTCGCCGGTCAGCGCGTGCCACAGCCGCTCGAGGTACTGCACGAGGACCGGGTCGTTGAAGCCGTACGTGTCGGCGACCTGCTCCCTGACCTCCGGCGTCACCGTGTTGAGCTCGGCCGGGTCGAACATCAGGTCCACCGGGTTGGCGGGCAGCACGTAGAGCAGGACGAAGGTCAGCGTGAACGCCGCCCAGACCACGAACGCGGCCCGCCCCACCTTGAGTGCGACGTAGCGCAGCATGGGATCACTTGTTCTTCCAGGTGTCGACGAAGTGGTTGCGGGACTGGGCGTCGAAGACGATCCCGTGCACGTAGTCCGCGTGGGCGATGACCTGGGACGGGTTGTAGACCGGGTTGACCAGGGCGTACTTGTCGAGCACGAGGTCCTGGGCGGCCGCGGCGTACTCCTTGCGCTTGGCGTCGTCGAGGGTCGTCTCCTGGCGGCCGAGGGTGGCGGCGACCTCGGCGGCGTCGACGTCGGGGGTCTTGTCGCCGAGGTAGGCCTGGTTGCCGATCTCCGGGTTGTACTGGAGGTTGAGCACCGTCGGGTCGTTGCGCGAACGGTTGGCGGCGGCGGCGTTCCACTCGGTGGCGACCTTGGTCTGCTCGGCGGCGTAGTCGGCCAGCGGCAGCACGTTGAGCTGCACGTCGATGCCGATCTTCTTCAGGTCGGCCTGGATCGACTCGTAGGCCGGCTTGTTGGCCACCAGGTTGCTGATCCCGACGACCTTGATGGTCAGCAACTTGTCGCCCTTGACCCGGATCCCGTCGGGGCCGGGCTTCCAGCCGGCGTCGTCGAGCAGCTTCGCGGCCTCGTCCGGGTCGTAGCGGAGGACGTCCTTGCTGTGGTCGACGTAGCCGGTCACCGACGGCGCCAGGATCGAGGTGGCGATCGAGTAGGAGTCGGTCAGCACGGTCTTCTCGACCGCCTCGCGGTCCCAGCCGAGCTGGATCGCCCGGCGTACGGCGAGCTCGTTGGTCGGGAACAGGGAGGCGTTGAGGTTCCACACGATCGCGGTGCCGGAGACGCCGCGGCTGATGATCGAGAAGCCGGCGTCCTCGAGCGGCTTCTCGTCGGTGGTGCCGACGTCCAGGGTCGCGTCGAGCGCTCCCGACCTCAGTGAGCCGGTGCGTACGCTCGCCTCCGGGATGGTGTTGAAGACGATCTTGTCGAGGTACGCCTCACCCTCGTGCTTCAGCGATGGCGGCGACCAGTCGTAGCCCTTGCGCCGCAACAGCACCGTCTTGTCCTGCTCCTTCCACGACTCATAGACGAACGGGCCGGTCCCGACCACCTTGGTGGCGTCCGCGGAGCGCTGCTCGGCGCTCAGCTTCAGCGTGTTGGGCGAGAGGAACCCGGGGCCGGCGTTGGCGGTGAACGAGACGGCCTGCAGGGCGCTGCCCAGGGGCTGGTCGAAGCGGAGGCGGACCGTGTGCTCGTCGACGACGTCGGTGCCGGCATAGCCGGGGAAGAGGGTGGCGCCGTTGGGGAGGATCCCGAGCTTCGGGTCACCCAAGATGTACTGGTCGAAGTTGGCCTTCACGGCCGCGGCGTCGAAGGGCTCGCCGTCGCTGAAGGTGACGTCGTCACGCAGGTGGAAGGTGAACTGCGTGAGCACGTCGTTGACCTCCCACTTCGTGGCCAGCCAGGGCGTGATCTTCCCGGTGTCGGGGTCCTGCCAGGTCAGCTTGTCGGTGATGTTGTCGGCGATGATCGACTCGGCGTAGTTGGTGCCCCACTGCGGGTCGGGGCTGCGCTGGTAGTCGATCAGGCCGAACTCGAGGGTGCCGCCGCGCACGGGCTTGTCGCTCCCGGCCGCGGTCTCCTCACCGCCTCGGGCGGCGACGATGCCGCCGCCGACGGCCAGCACGAGCACGGCGGCTGCCGCGCCGGCGATCCAGGGCCATCTGCGGCGGTTGCGCGCGGTGGCGTTCTCGATGGAGCTGCGTAGGTCGCTCATGGGGGTTCTCTCTCCGGTCCGTGCGAAGTGGGGGTGTTGGCGGTGTCGGTCGGTCAGGCGGAGGCGTCGACCGCGGCCGGGCCGCGGTCTCGCTCCCAGAGGGGCAGGCCGAGGCGCTCGCGCAGCGTCGTGCCGGGTGTGGCCGCGCGGAAGAGGCCGCGCTCGACGAGGATCGGCACCACCTGGTGGGCGAAGCGGTCGAAGTCGACGGCCGTGTCGGCGTACATGATCGTGAAGCCGTCCGCGGCTCCGGCCCGCCACCAGGCCTCGAGGTCGTCGGCGATCTGCTCGGCCGAGCCGACGACCAGGCGGTGGCCGCCTCCGGGGACGCCGGCGGTGGCGCGTACCAGCTCGCGTGCGGACAGCGGCCGCTCGGCGAGCAGGGCGCGGGTGCTGACCTGGAAGCCCGCCGAGCCGCCCTCCGCGACGGGGATGTCGGGAAGCTCCTCGGCGCGGATCGGCTCGTCCAGGTCACGCTCGCCCAGCCCGAGGACGGCGAGGTTGGCGCGGGCGATGTCGTCGAACGGCAGAGTGGCGTAGAGCTCCTCGGCCCGGGCACGGGCGTCGGCCTCGTCCTCCCCCACCAGCACGATGACGCCGAGCGAGACCTTCACCGCGTCGGCGCTGCGGCCGGCCGCGACCGCCCGGGCGCGGATGTCGTCGCGGAAGTCGACCGCCTTCGCCCGCGTCTGGGCGACGGTGAAGATGACGTCCGCGAGCGCGGAGCCGAGCCGGAGCCCACCCTCGGAGCCGCCGGCCTGCACCACCACCGGGTGGCCCTGCGGACCGGGCGGCGTCGGCAGCGGGCCGGCCACCTCGAAGAACTCGCCGCGGTGACCGGTCTCGTGGATGAGGTCTGGGTCGGCGTAGCGGCCGGCCTCCTTGTCGGCCAGGATCGCTCCGGGCTCCCACCCGTCCCACAGGTCGCGTACGACCTGCAGGAACTCATGGGCGCGGCGGTAGCGCGTCGGCTTGTCCGGGGTCTCGGCGAGCCCGAAGTTGGCAGCCGCCTTCGGCGCGTAGGTGGTCACCAGGTTCACCGCGGCGCGGCCCTTGGTGACGATGTCGAGCGCCTGGAACCGCCGCGCCAGGTTGTAGGGCGAGTTGTACGTCGTGGAGCTGGTGATCAGCACCCCGACCCGCTCGGTGACCGCCGCCAGGTTCCCGAGCAGCACCAGCGGGTCGATGCCGTTGGCCGGGTTGCGGGCGATGTCGGGCCCGATCGCAGGGCTGTCGCCGAGGAAGATCGCATCGATCCCGGCCTCGTCCGCGGTCCGGGCAAGCCGCTGGTAGTAGTCGATGTCGAGGTGGGCCGCCGGGTCGGCCGCGGGTAGCCGCCAGGCGGAGCGGAAGTGTCCGGGCGTCATCAGCGACGCCACCAGGTGGAAGCTCATCGGTCCCCCTCCCCCGCCGCGCCCGGGCTGGGCTGCCAGCCGAGCCGGCCGGCGACCTCGGTCGAGGCCGCCAGCAGCCGCAGATGCTCCTCCAGCGGCGGTACGCCGGGGACGAAGCTGACCAGCAGGTCGGTGACCTCCCGGAGCGCCGGGTCGGCGGCCAGGCCGTCGGCGACGGCCTCGACCGGGCCCAGCAGCGCGTTGTCGCGCTCCAGGAACTCCTCCACGCTCAGCTCGGGCTGCCCCTGCCGGGAGACCATCCACGACTGCCACCGGCGGGCACCGGGCGCCACGGCGGCGACCGCGGCCTCCCGCTCGGGGTGCGGGTAGATCGCCCGGGAGACCTGCACCCGCGGCACCCGGTCGGGGTGGACGGCCAGGTGGGTGGCCCGGAACGCCTCGATGATCTCGGCCTGCCGGGCCGGTGTCTGGTTGCGGTTGAAGGCGGTGGCGCGGGAGAGCTGGAGCCCGTCCCCCACCTTCCCGGCGGCCGCCGCCGAGTCGAGCGCGACCGACGGGTCGGACGTGGTCGCCTGCCACAGCCTGCCCCGCAGCCCCGGCGCCGGCGGGTGCAGCACCTCACCGGCACTGTTGAGCGGCTTGCCGTCGAGCACCTGCTGGAGGCGGGCGACGCTGCGGGCGTAGAGCTGGTGGCGGGCCTCGATGTCGCGGCCGAAGGCCTCCCAGGCCGTGGCGAACGGGCCCGACCCGACACCGAGCTCGACCCGTCCGCCGCTGAGCTCGTCCAGGGTCGCGGCCTGCTCGGCCACGACCAGCGGGTCCTCCAGCGGCAGCACGTAGACGCCGGTGCCGAGCCCGATCGTGCTGGTGTGCTCGGCGATCGCCGCCAGCAGGACCAGCGGCGCGGAGACGTGCTCGTTGCCCTGACGGAAGTGGCGGTGGATGACCCAGCCGGAGTCGTAGCCCAGCCGCTCGGCCTCCCGGAAGAGCGTGATCGCCTCCCGGTAGGCCCGCGCCGGCGGCAGGTCGTTGTCCAGGTGCAGCAGGAAGCCGAGCCGGAACGGGCGCCCGTCCTCGACGCCGGCCCCGATCCGCGGCCTTGCCGCGGCAATCGGTCCCGTGGTGGTCGTCGCTGTCATGGCGTACGTCAGATCTTCAGGCCGGTGCCGTGGACACCGAACTCGTCGATGACGGCCAGCTCCTCATCGGTGAGCTCGGGTGCCTCCAGCGCCTGGACGTTGTGGTCGAGCTGCTCGGTGGAGCTGGCCCCGATGAGCGCCGAGGTCACCGCGGGGTTGCGCAGCACCCACTGCAGCGCGAGCTGGGCCAGGGACTGGCCGCGGGCCTCGGCGAGCTTGTTCAGCTCGGCGGTGCGGGCGCGGTAGGTCTCGTCGATCACGTCGGGCGAGAGGAAGGTGCTGTTCTGCGCCCGCGCGCCGTCCGGGATGGTCTCCAGGTACTTGTCGGTGAGCAGACCCTGGGCCAGCGGCGAGTAGACGATCAGCCCGAAGCCCTTGTCCAGGGCGAGGTCGGCGAGGCCGTTCTGGTCGATGCTGCGGTCATAGATCGAGTAGCGCGGCTGGTGGATCAGCAGCGGCACGCCCTCGGCCTCCAGCAGGTCGGCGATCGCGGCGGCCCGGTCGGGCTTGTAGTTGGAGATGCCGACGTAGAGCGCCTCGCCGGAGCGCACCGCGGTCGCCAGCGCGCTCGCGGTCTCCTCGACCGGCGTGGTCAGGTCCGGGGTGTGGTGGTAGAAGATGTCGACGTAGTCGGTGCCCAGGTCGCGCAGGCTGTGCTCCAGCGAGGAGAGCAGGTTCTTCCGGGAGCCGCCCTTGAGGTACGGGCTGGGGCCGGTGATGCCGCCGGCCTTGGTGGAGAGCACCAGCTCGTCGCGGTAGCCGGCCAGCTCGCGGCGCAGCACCTGCCCGAAGGTCTTCTCGGCTGCCCGGTGCGGCGGTCCGTAGCGGTTGGCGTTGTCGAAGTGGCTGATCCCGAGGTCGAAGGCGTGCAGGATGATCTCCCGCTGCGTCTCGAAGGCGTAGTCGGCGCCGAACTTCTGCCACAGGCCGAAGGAGATCGCGGGCAGGTCCAGACCGGAACGGCCCGTACGCCGATACGGAACCTTCTCGTAGCGGTCCTCGGCCGCGGCGTGGACTCGCTGGTAGTTGGGGAACTGGTCGGTCATCGTGACCCTCTCGTCGTGGTGGTGGGTTGTCGGTGTGGAGGTCAGGCGTGGCGGCGACGGCGGAGTGCGTCGGGCTGCAGGGACGGGGTGTCCCGCCCGGTGTCGCGCTCGAGGAACTGGGTCCCGGGGTCGACGATCTCGTCGATCCGGTCGAGCACGTCGTCGCTCAGCTCGACGGTGGTGGCCTTGAGGTAGCTCTCGAGATGGTCGGCGGTGCGCGGGCCGATGATGACGCTGCTGACGGCCGGGTGGTTGAGCGCGAACGCGACGGCGAGCTCGATCAGGGTGAGCCCGTTCTCCTCGGCGAGGCGGGCGAGCGCGTCGGCGGCGGCGAGCTTGCGCTGGTTGCGCTCGGCCGCGAGGTCGAAGCGACCCGGGATCAGGTCGGCCCGCGCGGAGGTGGGCTGCTCGGCGCCGATGCGGTAGCCGCCGCTGAGCCAGCCCGCGACCAGCGGACCGTAGCTGAGCACCCCGACGCCGTACTTCTCCACGACCGGGAAGACCTCGCGCTCGGCGCCGCGGACCAGCAGCGAGTACGGCAGCTGCTCGGTGTGTGGGGCGATCAGGCCGTGCTTCTCGGCGAGCCAGT
Source organism: Nocardioides sp. NPDC059952 (assembly GCF_042730435.1). Lineage (NCBI taxonomy): Bacteria > Bacillati > Actinomycetota > Actinomycetes > Propionibacteriales > Nocardioidaceae > Nocardioides > Nocardioides sp. NPDC059952. The sequence continues at coordinate 12,577 of NZ_JBHWLY010000053.1, forward strand.
GCGCCTCGACCTGCTGGTGGGCCGGGAAGACGGAGGTGCCGTAGTAGCGGATCTTCCCCTGCCTGATCAGGTCGTTGAGGGTGTGCAGGGTCTCCAGCAGATCGGTGTCCGGGTCGGGACGGTGGGCCTGGTAGAGGTCGAGGTAGTCGGTGCCGAGGCGGCGCAGGCTGTCCTCGACGGCCTGGGTGATCCAGCGTCGGCTGTTGCCCGCATGCTGAGGGTTCTCGCCGATCTGACCGTGGAACTTGGTGGCCAGGAAGAGGTCTTCGCGGGGCACCGAGGCCTTCCGCAGGGCCTTGCCGACGATCTTCTCCGAGCTTCCGGCGCCGTACGCGTCGGCCGTGTCGATCACGTTGACGCCGGCCTCGATCGCGGCCTGGATGATCGGGATGCTGTCGGCCTCCTTGGCCCAGCGGCCGAAGTTCATGGTGCCGAGCGTCAGCGGGCTGACCCGGACGCCGGTGCGGCCGAGCCGCCGGGTGAGTTCGAGGGACATGGGTTCCTTTCGGGTGGGACAGGTCTGGGTGGCGTTCAGAACAGGCCGGTGGTCGGGGGGTCCTCCTCGGCGAGGAGGTAGCCGCCGACCACCGCCGTCTTCCAGTTGCGGGGGTTGTGGTTCGCGACCGTGCGCGCGTTGCGCCAGTGCCGGTCGAGGCGATGGGCGCGGTCGGTGGCCGAGCCGCTGCCGACGTCGAAGACGAGCTCGGCCGCGCGCAGGGCGGACTCGATGGCGACGTACTGCGCCTGGGCGACGGCCACCGACGCCTCCGCGCCGCGCTCGCGCACCTCCTCGTCGCCGGCTCCGCCGACCGCGCCGAGGGTCTCCGCGGCGAGCAGGACGACGGCCCGGGCGGCGTTGGCCCGGGCAGCGATCTCGCCGACCACGTGGCGTACGTAGGGGTCGTCGACCGTACGCTCGGCCGGGCTGTGCTTGATCGGGCGCGCGACGTCGCGCGCGAACCAGCGCGCGTCGTCATAGGCGGCCGCGGCGATCCCGGCCTCGACCGCGGCGAGGTAGAGCTGGGCGAACGAGCCCTGCCACGGGTTGCGCGGCTGGCGGTCCTCGGCACGCGCGAACTCGTCAGGCTCGATGCGTACGTCCCGGAGCCGGGTGGTGCCGCTGGCGGTCAGCCGCTGCCCGATCGCGTCGAAGTCGTCGAGCCGCTCGACCCCGTCGCGGTCGACCGGCACCGTGAACCGGACCAGCTCGCCCTCCTCGTCCAGCGCGGTGCCGCCGAACCACTGGGCGTAGAGACCTCCGGTGGAGTAGTACTTCTCGCCGGTGAGCCGGAACTCCTCGCCGACGGTGCGGATCGTGGTCGCGACCGCGCCCGGTGCCCCGCCACGCTCGTTGGCGGTGCCGGCGAAGAGATGGCCGGCGCGGAGCCGGTCCAGGGTGCGCTCGCGGTCGGGCAGGTCCCGCCTGGTCGCGACCGACTGGGCGGTGAGGAAGCTGGAGCGGAGCGCCTGCGCGACGTTGGAGTCGGCCCGGGCGATGTCGATGACCACGTCGGCGACGTCGCGCAGCGTGCCGCCGGCGCCGCCGTCCTCGACGGCGATGCCGGTGAGCGTGATCCGGTGCGCCGCGAGGGCGCCGACCTCGGCGTGGGGATAGTCACGGGTGTCCTCGCGGCCCCGGGCCCCGGCGGCCAGGCGCGCCAGGACCGGCGCGACGGCGGACCGGATGCCGGCGACGGTCGGCGGCGCCTCTCCCCCTGCGGCGAGGTCGGTGGGGTTCTCGGTCAGCTCGGCGGTCACGAGGCGACCTCCACCGATGTGGTCCCCGCGCCGGCCGTCTCGGCCGGGGCAGGTACGGATCCGGTGGCCTCGCGCAGGGTGGCGCCGGTGCGCGAGCCGAGCAGTGGGACGACGGTCTCCAGGATCGCGAGCGCGGAGGCGCCGACGGACCCCGGGCCCTCGGCGAGCGGGACGAGGTCGAAGCCGTCGAGACCGTCGCGGGCTGCCCAGCTGCGCAGGTCGGTGGTCAGGGCCTGCGGGAACCGGAGGACCGCCGGGTCCACGGCGGTCCTCCCGACCAGGGCGACGTCGGCCCGATCCCGGCCGACCCGCCGCAGCGCCGCGCCCAGTGCCTGATCGGCACCCGGGGCGCGGTCGCGGTCGACGATGACCAGGTCCGCGGTGGCGGCGACCTGGTCCCAGGACAGCACGTCGGTGTCGGCGACGACGTGGAGCGGGCGCACCTGGACCGACGAGGGTCCGTCGAGAGCTCCGTTGACCCGGTAGAAGCTGCCGTCGTGGGAGATCGGCGCGATCAGCTCGTCGCGGACGAAGACCCCGGCCTCCTGGTCACCGACGAGGGCCTCGGCGGGGAAGCTCTCCCACAGCCGGAGCAGGATGGCGGCGTACTCCTGCCAGCGCAGAGCCGGGTCCGAGGCCGCCTGGTCAGGCGCGACCGCCGCACTGACCTCGTCGCCCTCACCGGGGCGCAGCACCAGTCCCGTCCGTCCGCCGCTGGCCCGGTCCAGGGAGAGGAGACGGCGGGCGAGGTTGTAGGGGGCGTGGTGGCTGGTGCGTACGTCGACGAGGTAGCCCAGGGTGCTGGTGCGTCCGGCCAGGTGGCCGGCGAGGACGGTGGCGTCCAGGGTGGTCGCCTCAGGGGTCTCGTCGAGGATCCGGAGGGCGGTGATTCCCGCACGCTCGGCGGCCTCGGCGACCTCGGCCGCCGTGGCCGCGTCGGGCAGCCACGGGGCGCCGGGGCCGGCGGTGGCGACGGCCAGGTCCAGCAGGACCACGGGTGGGGTGCTGAGAGTCATGATGAGCTCCTCGGGTGTTGGTGGAGGCCGGGCTGGTCGGCGGACGGGTCAGCGGGCGACGGCGAGCGGGGCGCGCTCCCACACGCCTTGTGGCACGGAGGGCAGGCCGAGGCCGAGATGGTCGCGCAGGGTCGTGCCGGCGTACTCGCGCCGGAAGAGGCCGCGGCGCTGCAGCTCGGGCACGACCTGCTCGACGAAGTGGTCGAACCCGGAGGGCAGCACGTCGGGCATGACGTTGAATCCGTCGGCGGCCCCGGAGAGGAACCAGCGCTCGACGTCGTCGGCGATCTGCTCCGGCGTGCCGACCACGATCCGGTGGCCGCCACCTCCGCTGAGGTGCTTGAGCAGCCGGCGCAGGGTGGGGTTCTCCTTGTCGATGTAGTCCTTCACCACCCGGTAGAAGGTCTGGGACCCGCCCGCGGCGTCGGGTTCGACGAGCAGCTCGGCCGGGATCGGCTCGTCGTCGTCGAGCCCGTCGAGGGAGAACCCGAGCTGGCCGGCGAGACGGGCCCGTGCGTACGCGTCGGGGAGGACCTCGTCGAGCAGCTCACGGCGCTGCTTCGCCTCGGCCTCGGTGCTGCCGACCACCGTGGAGAGCCCGGGCAGCACCACGACCTCCTCGGGGCCGCGCCCGAACTCAGCGGCGCCGCGGCGGATCTCCTCGCGGAAGGCGCGGGCGTGGTCGAGGTCCTGGTCGGCGGAGAAGATCACCTCGCCGACGCGGGAGGCGAGCCTGCGGCCGTCGCTGGAGCCGCCCGCTTGGACGACGACGGGGCGCCCCTGCGGCGAGACGAAGGAGTCCCGGGCGGCCCAGGTCGCGACCACCTGCTCGACGAACTCGGCCGCCCGCCGGTAGCGCAGCGCGTGGTCGGGCTCGCCCTCGCGGCCGAAGTTGCGGGCGGCGACCGGACCGGCGGTGGTCACCACGTTCCAGCCGACCCGGCCACCGGCGAGGTGGTCGAGGTCGGCGACACGACGGGCGAGGTCGGCCGGGTCGTTGTAGGAGGAGGACAGGGTGCCGATCAGGCCGATCCGCTCGGTCTGGGCGGCGATCCGGGCCAGCACCGTGGTGGGCTCGAGGTTGTTGCCCGAGCGGTGCCGGATGTTCGGGTCGAGAACGGGCCCGTCGGCCAGGAAGACCGCGTCGAGCTTCGCGGCCTCCGCCTTCTTGGCGATCTCGGTGTAGTGCTCGACGGTGTAGCTGGCGGTCGCGTCGGTTCCTGGGAAGCGCCAGGACCCACCGAAGACGCCGGCGTTGAGGATGTTGACGTTGAGGTGAAGCTGACGTGTCATGGGAGAGCTCCTTCGTTCGTCGGCTCGCTGGACGAGTCGGAATGCGCCGGCCGTGCCTGCCCCGGCCGCTCGTGGGAGTAGGTCGGAGAGGTTCCGTTGACCAGGTAGTCGCCGATCACGCGGGGCTTGTAGACCACCGGGTTGTGGGAAGCCAGGGTGCGCGCGTTGCGCCAGTGCCGGTCGAGATGGACGCCTTCGCGCACTGTCGAGGAGCCCCCGGCGTCATAGGCGATCGTTGCGGCGTCGAGGACGGCTTCGATGACCGCGACCTGGGCTGCCGAGACCTCGATGTAGTTGCGCTCGTATGCCTCCGGCGCGCCCTCCGCATCGGCTGCCTCCAGGCCCTCGGCCACCTGACGGAGCAGGGTGTCGACAGTCAGGGACCTGGCTTGTAGCCGCCCGATCACGCCAAGCACCTCCGGGTCGGTGCTCGCCACGGATGAGAGCGCGTGGACACCGGTTCTCTGCCGGGACCTGACCACTGCGATGGTCTCGTCGCGGATGCTGCGCGCGATCCCGGCGAGGTTGGCGAGATGGACGATCTGGAAGAACGCGGGCAGCGGACGCAGGGCCTCCTGGACCAGCCCGAGATGGCCGTGCGGCTCTACCGGCACCTGGTGGAAGTGGGTCGTTCCGCTGCCTGTCAGCCGCTGCCCGATGCCGTCCCAGTCATCGACGTGGGTGACTCCGGGGTGGCGGGCCGGAACCACGACGAAGGCGCGGTTGCCGTCCGGGTCCAGTGCGGCGACCCGGATGTGGTCGGCGTAGAGCGATCCGGTGGAGTAGTACTTGGTGCCGGAGACGACAGCGCGACCGTCTACCTCATGGATGTGAGTGGAGATGTCGAAGCCCGCACCGGAGGTGTTCGCTCCTGCCGGCTCCGACTGGCCGTTGCCGAACACAGCTCCGGCAGCAATCCGGCGCAACCAGTGCCCAGCGACCCGGTCGTCCGGGGTGTGGCGAAGGATCTCCACCGCGGAGAAGTGCCCACGCAAGATCTGCGGCACGTTGGAGTCCGCTTGGCCGGCCTCGGCCAGGAGACCGAACAATGTCGGGAGATCCACGCCGTAGCCGCCGTGCTCGACGGGCACCCGGAGCCTTCCGATTCCAGCGTCAGTCAACTGGCGGACCAGGTCGAACGCATGGGTGTGGGTCCGATCCCGCTCCCCCGCCGTCTGCGCAAGCTGCGCGAAGATGGCGCGAAATGCGAGCACCGCCTCCTCGTACGACTCGGGCCCGGCGACGCCCCTCTGGTCGAACCCACGGATGCTGGTGATGGCTCTGCCGTTGGCCGCGGCGTCGGTCGTCATGCGCGCTCCTTCACGTGGGCCCTGAGCCCTTCGGTGGTCAGACCCCTGCCGGCGATCGCGTCGAGCAGCTGGCGGGTGTAGGTGTGGGACGGGTCGGTGAAGACGCGGGCGACCTCGCCCTGCTCGACGATCCGCCCGTGCCGCATCACCGCGACCTCGTCGGAGATCGCGCGCACCACGGCGAGGTCGTGGGAGATGAAGAGGTAGGTCAGCCCGAGCCGGTCCTGCAGGTCGCGCAGCAGCTCCAGGATCTGGGCCTGCACCGAGACGTCGAGGGCGGAGATCGGCTCGTCGAGCACGACGACCTTCGGCTCCAGGACGAGCGCGCGGGCGATCGCGACGCGCTGGCGCTGGCCCCCGGAGAGCTCGCGGGGGTGGCGGCGTACGAAGTCGGCGGGCAACGCCGCCGCCTCGAGCGCGGCGACCACCTTCTCCTCGTGCTCGCGCCGGGCGCTCCGCCCGCGGCGGGCGCCGGAGGAGAACGCGCGCAGGGGCTCGGCCACCACTGCGTGCACGTCGAAGCGGGGGTCGAAGGAGGCGTACGGGTTCTGGTAGACGATCTGGACATCGCGGCGCAGCGGGCGGAACTGCGTGCGGGACAGCCCGGTGATCTCGGTGCCGAGCAGCGAGACGGAGCCCGAGGTGGCCTCGGTGAGCCCGGTCAGCACCCGCGCGGTGGTCGACTTGCCGCTGCCGGACTCGCCGACGATCGCCAGCGTCCGGCCCGGTCGCACGGAGAAGGAGATGCCGTCGACAGCGGCGAAGCCGGCGTACTCCTTGCGCAGGTCGGCGACCTCGATGACCGGATCCTCCTCCGCGTCGGCGGCGTTCTCCCCCGCGCGTTCGCGGACGAGCTCGAGCCGCGCGGGCACGCTGGCCAGGAGCTGCTGGGTGTAGGGGTCCTGCGGATCGTCGAGGACCTCGCGGGTCGGCCCGACCTCGACCAGGCGCCCCTCGCGCATCACCCCGATGAGGTCGGAGCGGTCGGCGGCGACGCCGAGGTCGTGGGTGATCAGCACGACCGCGGTCCCGGTGCGCCGGCGCAGGTCGTCGATCAGGTCGAGCACCTGTGCCTGGACGGTGGCGTCCAGTCCGGAGGTGGGCTCGTCGGCGATGATCAGGTCCGGCTCACCCGCCAGCGCGGCGGCAATCAGGACGCGCTGGCGCATCCCGCCGGAGAGCTCGTGCGGATACTGGCCGAAGCGCTGCTCCACGTCGCTGAAGCCGACCAGCTCGAGCAGCTCCAGCACCCGGCTCCGGCGGGCGGTGGCGTCCAGGCTGGTGTGCAGGACGAGTACGTCCTCGATCTGGTGCCCGATGCGGCGCACCGGGTCCAGCGAGACCGTCGGGTCCTGCGGGATCAGGCTGATCGCGGTGCCGCGCAGCGCCCTGATCCGCTTGGGCGGGAGGCTCTGGATCGGCTCGCCGCGGTAGCGGACGACGCCGCCGGTGATGACGCCGTTCTCGGGGAGCAGGCCCAGGATCGCGTGCCCCGTCGTGGTCTTGCCCGAGCCGGACTCGCCGACCAGCGCCAGCACCTGGCCGGGAAGGATCTCGAGGCTGACACCGTCGACGACCCGGGTCAGCTCCTTCCGGGTCCGGTACGCGACGTCGAGCCCTTCGACGGACAGCAGCGGGGTGGCGGTCATGACGGCCGTCCTCTCGTCAGGTGCTGGGAGATGTGGTTGATCGCGAGCACCACCGCGACGATGACCAGGCCTGGCCAGAGCGTGAGGTAGCCGCGGGTGGCGATGTAGCTGCGCCCGTCGGAGACGAGCCGGCCCCACTCCGGGTCGGGCGGCTGGGCGCCCAGGCCCAGGAAGCTCAACGAGGCGATCCAGATGATCGCGATCCCGAACTGCACGGTGATCAGCGACAACGTCGGGGCCAGCGAGTTGGGCACCACGTGACGGCGCAGGATGTCGAAGGTGGAGGTGCCGCTGGTGACGGCCGCCTCGACGTAGTTGCTGGTGCGTGCCTTGAGCACCTCCGAGCGGATCAGCCGGGCGAAGGTCGCAGCCGAGGTCAGCCCGACCGCGATCGCCGCCTGGACGATCCCGAAGCCGAGCACCACCACGATCGTGATCGCCAGCAGGAAGCCGGGGATGGAGAGCAGCACGTCGATCGCGCGGCCGACGAGCGTGTCGACGACCCCGCCGAACCAGCCGGCCAGCGCGCCCACCAGCGAGCCGAGCACGACCGCGACGCCGACCGCGATCGCCGAGCCGGTCAGCGAGGCCCGGGTGCCGTGCACGACCCGGGAGAACTGGTCGCGGCCGAGCTGGTCGGTGCCGAACAGGTGCTCGGCCGAGGGCGGCAGGAGCTTGCTGCGCGGGTCGACCGCGAGCGGGCCGTGGTCGGTGAAGAGCCCCGGCACGGCCGCCCAGAGCAGGATCACGGCGACGACACCGATCGCCAGCACCAGCGTGAGCCTGGCGGAGATGGACCTGGCCGTCATGGCATCGCCACCTCGGCCGGGAGGCGCGGCGTACGCACCTCGGTCCTGCTCCCGACCGCGGCCGGCTCCTTCTGCCGGCTCACCCGGGCGGCCTTGCCGTCGACCAGGATCCGGGGGTCGACCAGCGGGTAGGCCAGGTCGACGACCATGTTGATCGCGACGTACGCCACCGTGGAGAGCAGCACCACGCCCTGCACGACCGGGAGGTCCTGGGTGTTCACCGACCCGACGACCAGCTGGCCGATGCCCTTGCGGGCGTAGACCGTCTCGGTCACCACCGATCCGGCGATCAGCTCGCCGACGGTGAGGCCCAGGAGCGTCAGCACCGGCAGCGTCGAGTTCCGCAGCACGTCCTTGCGGAAGATGTAGGCCTCACCGGCGCCCTTCGCATGCTGCACGTGCACGAACGGCTGCCGGCGCGTACCCCGGATGGAGGCGGCCAGCACCGGGGCGAGCGAGGCGGAGATGACCAGGCCCAGGGTGGCGGCGGGCGCCAGCAGGGCGAGGAAGGAGCCGTCGTCGACCGAGGGGATCAACGAGAGCCGGAAGGCGAGGAACTGCAGCACCACGATCCCGACGACGAAGGTCGGCACCGAGGCGAACAGCGCCGGCAGCGAGCCGGCCAGGCTCCGCACCCAGGCCACCGGGGCGTAGGTGGCCAGGACCGCGACCAGTGCGGCGAACCCGACCCCGAAGACCAGACCGAGCCCGGTGAGCTGCGCGGTCGCCGGGAGCGCGTCGGCGAGGAGGTCGGCGACCGGCCGCGCGTTGGTCAGCGAGTAGCCGAGGTCACCGCGCAGGACGGCGCCGATGCCGTGCAGGTACTGCTCCCACAGCGGTCGGTCCAGGCCGTAGTACTCCAGCAGCACCTTGGCCGCCTCGGGAGAGAGCTGGCTCTCCGGGTCCTGGATGCGGTTGTTGACCGCGTCTCCCGGCAGCGCGCTGAGCAGGATGAACGAGAGCGTGTAGGCGGCCCACAGCACCAGCACCGCCTGGGCGACCCGCTTCGCGACGTAGGTCCGCATCGGCTACTCCGCCAGCCAGGTGTCGTAGAGCCAGGAGCGGGCGGTCGACTCGGTGGCGAAGCCCTGGACCTTGTCGGAGAGACCGAAGACCTGGGTCTCGTCGTAGAGCGGGATCGAGTAGGCCTGGGAGAAGATCCGGTCCTCGACCTGCTGGATCAGGTCCTTGCGGGTCTTCTCGTCGAAGGCCTGCGACTGCTGCTCGAGCAGCTTCTCCAGGGTCGCGTCCGGCTTGGTGAAGCCGGCCGAGTTCTGCTTGCTGATGCTCCAGGACGTACGCAGCACCCCGGCCTCCGCGGTCGAGGTCTGCCCCTGGGAGAACACCCAGTCCGCGGGCGAGGCCGCCTCCTGGGCCTGGTAGTCGGTGAGCGAGGGCTGGGTGATCCGGACCTCGATCCCGGCCTTCTCCCACTGCGACTGCAGCAGCTCGAGCACGGACTTGGAGACCTGGTAGAAGGGAGCCACCCGGAGGTGGAAGCTGAGCCGCTTGCCGTCCTTGACCCGGATCCCGTCGCCGCCGGCCTTCCAACCGGCCTCGTCCAGCAGGCTCTTGGCCTTCTCGAGGTCGTAGCCGAGGTAGTCGCTCGCGTCCCCGCGCAGCGGCGTCCCCTTGACCAGCTCGCTGGTCGGGATGCCGTAGCTCGGCGAGAGGACGGTCTCGTTGATCTCCTTGCGGTCGGTCGCCGCCTGGATCGCCTGGCGCACCCGCAGGTCCTGGGTCGGACCCGCGGCGCCGGTCTGGATGGTCAGGTCGTTGGTCTCGCCCTGCACCGGGATGGCCACGAGCTTGCCGCCCCCGGCCTCCACGGTCTCCTCGTCGTAGGGGGCGATGTTGCGGGCGATCTGGGCCTCGCCCGACTGCAGCGCACCGACCCGGGTGCCGGCCTCGGGCACGGTCTTGAAGACGATCTTCGAGAGGTAGGCCTTGCCCTGGTGTGCGGCGCTCTCGGGCGCCCAGTCGTAGTCGTCGCGGCGCTTCAGCGTCACGCCGGTGGTGCCGTCGACCTCGTCCACGACGAAGGGGCCGGTGCCGATCCAGTTCTTCAGGTCGCCCTGGCCGTTGAGGTCCTGCTCGAGGAACGGCTTGCCGAGGATGGAGCTGGCCCGGTAGTTCGAGAGCACCTGCAGGAACGCCGCGTTCGGCTTGCTCAGCTCGACCTTCACGGTGTGCTCGTCGACGGCGGTCGTGCCGGCGTAGTCGGTCCAGAACGGGTCCTGCGGGATCCCGAGCTTCTCGTCGCCGTTGCCGTGCTGGTCGAAGTTGAGCTTGACGGTCTCGGCGTCGAGCGGGTCACCGTTGCTGAAGGTGACATCGTCGCGCAGCTTGAAGGTGTAGACGAGGTGGTCGGCACTGACCTCCCAGCTCGTGGCCAGCCAGGGCTCGAAGTCGCCGGTCTCGGGGTCCTGCCAGATGAGTCGCTCGGCGAGGTTGCCGGTGACGTTGCTGTTGGACCACAGCGAGTTGGTCGGCGCCCAGGCCGCGTAGTCGACGGGATCGAAGAAGGTGAGCGTCCCGCCGTGGACGGGCTCCCCCGCCTCGCCGCCCGCGGCGGAGGTGCCGCCGCAGGCGCTCAGCACGCACGCCGCCGTCGCCGCGACCGTGACCGAGGCAAGCAGCGTACGAAGTCTCTTGGTGTTCATCTCGTGGTGGGTCCTTCGCTTGGTGGGGCCGGCTGACGTGTCACCCGAGTGGTCGTCCGAACTAAGTGCACTGAGTCTATCGACTTTATTTTTCTAGTAGTCTTACTGTCTCAAAATCAGATGAGGAGTCTCGATGCCACCGGTCACCACCCCCGCGCTCTTCGGCGCAGCAGCCGTCGACGCCACCGACGACCACCCCCTCGTCGCCGCCGCGCAGGAGTACGCCGAGCGCGTGCTCCGGCCACGGGCGCTCGAGACCGACGCCACCGAGGTCGGCTCCGAGGTGATCGACGACCTGCGCCGGCTCGGGTTGCTCAACCACCTGGCGCCACGGGCCTACGGCGGCGCCGAGGCCGACCGGCCCGTCGACCGTCGCATCCACGAGATCCTCGCCGGAGCCTGCTTCAACACCTGGCTGGTCTGGGCCCAGCACGCCCCGAGCATCGCCCGGCTCTCCCTGTGGCGCGACCAGAACCCCGACGCCGAGCACCCGTTGGTCGACGCCGTCCTGCGCGGCGAGCTCCTGGTCGGCGCCGGCATCAGCGACGTACGCCGCTTCCCCGACCGCTACCTCAGCGCCCGGCGCGCGCCCGGCGGCTGGGTGTTCAACGGCACCGTCTCCTGGGTCAGCGGCTGGGGCCTCAACTCGGTGCTGCTGATCGCCGCCGTCGACGCCGCCACCGAGGAGGTGGTGCTCGCGCTCGTCCCGGTCGAGGAGCGCACCACGGCCAGCCCGCTCCATCTCGGCGCCGTCGCCGGCAGCCGGACCGAGCGGGTCGACCTGGCCTCGGTCACGGTCCGCGACGAGAACGTGCTCGAGGTCGTCCCGCTGGAGCGGTGGCGGGCCAAGGACGTCGCCGCGGCGGCCGACGCCCGTTCCCACCACTTCGGCCTGGCCGCCACGGTGCTCGCGGAGCTGGCCGCCGAGGCGCAACCGCTCGCCCGTGAGGTCGCCTCGGTCTGGGCGCCCCGGATCGCGGACATCCGCGAGCGGGCCTACGACCTCATCGACCGTGTCGACGGCGGCGAGAGCATCCCCCTCACCGACCGGCTCGAGCTGAAGGTCGCCAGCGGCCACGCCCTCACCAGCCTGACCCAGGCCCTGGTCATCGCCCGCTCCGGGCGCGGCCTGGCCGGCACCAGCACCGCTCAGCTCCACGCCCGCTCGGCGCTCTTCGTGCTCGTCCAGGGCCAGACCGACGCCGTCCGCGAGGCGCAGCTGCGCGCCTTCGCCGCCTGACCCCGTCCCCACCGTTTCTGAGGAGAACCCCATGACCCAGTCCCCCACCCCCGCCACGCCCGGACCCGAGCAGACCCGGCTGTGGTACATCCCCAACCAGTCCGAGCCCGGTCACCGCGGCGACGACCAGGTCGCCGACCACAACACCCTCGACACCCTGACCGGCCACGCCCGCGCGCTCGAGGAGCACGGCTGGGACGGCGCCCTCCTCGGCACCGGCTGGGGACGCCCGGACACGTTCACCGTGGCCTCGGCCCTGGCGGCGCGTACGACCACCTTCCAGCCGCTCATCGCGGTCCGCCCCGGCTACTGGAGCCCCGCCAACTTCGCCTCCGCCGCGGCCACCCTCGACCACCTCACCGGCGGCCGGGTCCGCGTCAACATCGTCTCCGGGCAGGACCATCTCGACGCCTACGGCGACAACGCGGCGTACGCCTCGGACCAGGCCGCCCGCTACGGACGGACCAAGGAGTTCCTCCAGCTGGTGCGGCGGCTGTGGACCGAGGAGGGCGTGACCTTCCGGGGCGAGCACTACTCGGTCACCGACTCCACGCTCACCCCGCGCATCGAGGCGCGCGAGGGCCGCCCGCACCCCAAGCTCTACTTCGGTGGCGCCTCGCCCGCCGCCGAGCGGGTCGCGGCGACCGAGGCCGACGTGCAGCTCTTCTGGGGCGAGCCGCTGGCCGGGGTCGCGGAGCGCATCGAGCGGCTCCGGGCGCTGAGCGAGGAGCTCGGCCGCGAGCACGCGCCGCTGGAGTTCGGCCTGCGGATCACGACCTTCGTCCGCGACACCACCGAGGAGGCCTGGGCCGACGCCGAGGCCAAGGTGGCCCGGCTCGCCGAGACCTCCGCGCAGCGGCAGTGGACCGGCAACCGCCGCACCGCGGTGGGCCAGCAACGGCTCTTCGACCTCGCCGAGCGCGGCGAGGTGCTCGACGACAACCTCTACACGACACCCGGCAAGGTCGGCGGCGGAGGCGCGGGCACGACCTGGCTGGTCGGCTCGGCCGAGGACGTGGCCAAGTCGCTGCGCAAGTACGCCGACCTCGGCATCACCCACTTCGTGCTCTCCGACACCCCCTATCTCCCCGAGATCGAGCGACAGGGCGAGCAGCTGCTTCCGCTGCTGCGCGGATGACGGCGAACGACACCGGCCTCATCCGCCGACCCGTCGGGCACGACGAGTCCGGCTCGCTCGCCCGGCGTCTGGTCTGGGTCTTCGTCATCACCAACACCGTGGGCTACGGCGCCCTGATCCAGACCGTCCCGGTCCTGCTCCTGCCGATGGCGCGCGACCTGGACACCTCGCGCACCGCGATCGCCGGAGCCACGACGCTCGCCATCCTGGTCAGCGCCGTCGCCGCCATCCCCGTCGGCACCCTGCTGGACAGGTACGGCGGGCGGGCCCTGATGTCGGCCGGCTCGGCGATCGGCGTGGTCGGTGTGGTCGTCTGTGCCCGGGCCGAGGACCAGCCGACGCTCTACGGCGCGTTCGTGCTCATCGGCCTCGCGCTCGCGATGTCGACCTACGAGGCGGCCTTCGCGGTGCTGGTCGTCGCGACCGAGGCCTCCGGGCGCGACCGGGCCTTCGTCGTCGTCACCATGCTCACCGGCCTGGGCACGAGCCTCTACTACCCCCTCACCGGGTGGCTGGAGAGCCAGCTCGGCTGGCGTACGACGCTGCTCGTGCTCGCCGCCTCGCTCGCGCTCGTCGCGCTGCCGGCCCACCTGTGGGCGCTGCCCGGGCGGGCGGCGCACGCGCGCAGGATCGTGGCGCGCACCGGTCTGCGGGTCGGGCACGCGGTCCGCAGCGTACGTTTCTGGCTGCTGCTGCTCGGCTTCGTCGCCCAGGCGGGCGCGACCTCGGCCTTCCTGGTCGCGATGGTGACCTACTTCCGCGACATCGGCTTCTCGGCCGGCGTGGCCTCCTCGCTCCCGCTCGCGGTCGGGCTCCTGCAGATCACCTCACGGCTCGCGCTGGCGCCGCTGGCCGCGCGGTTCGGGATGGGGAGGGTGACCGCGGCGTCCTTCGCGATCCAGGGCGCGGGCCTGCTCGCCCTTCCGCTGGCCGGCACGTCGGTGCCCTCGACCCTGGCCTGTGTCGCCTGCTTCGGGCTCGGCTACGGAGTCAGCGTCGTGGCCAGGCCCTCGATCGTCGCCGACGTCTTCGGGGTCGCCCACTTCGCCAGCATCCTTGCCGTGATGACCGCCCCGATGGCGCTCTCCCGCGCCGGCGCCCCGCTGGGCGCGGTGTGGCTCGGCGACTGGAGGTTCCTGGTGGCCGCCGGCGCGATGACCCTCCTCTCGGCCGCGGCACTGATCCCGGTCGCCCGTCGTGGACATTCGACCTATGCCACCTAATTCGAGTGATTAACTTATGAATGTGACCGAGCGACGCACACTCAAGACCGTGGCCGGCTCCGGCGGCCAGCACTGGGGCATCTACGACCTGGCCCTCGACCCGACCCGCTCCACGATGGCCGACGCCGCGCGGATCGCGCCGCGGGCGGAGGCGGCGAAGATCGACGCGCTCTTCCTGGCCGACCTGCTCCAGTTCGGCAACCAGGGGGCGATCGGCGCCCAGGAGCCGCTGATCTTCATGGCCGCGCTCAGCCAGCTGACCACCCACACCGGGCTGATCACGACGGTCTCCTCGACCTTCAACGACCCCTTCACGCTGGCGCGCCAGTTCGGCACCCTCGACCACGTCAGCAACGGACGGGCCGCGTGGAACGTGGTCACCTCCGCCTTCGGCGAGGAGAACTACGGGTACGCCGAGATCCCCTCCCCCGGGCAGCGCTACGCCCGTGCCGAGGAGATCCTCGAGGTGACCCACGCACTGTGGGACAGCTGGGAGCCGGGCGCGCTGCGGGTCGGCGAGGGGGCGGCCAGGCTCGACACGGGCAAGGTGCACCGCATCGACCACCGCGGCGAGCACTTCGACGTCGCCGGGCCGCTCAACATCCCGCCGCTGCCGCAGGGGCGGCCGGTGATCTTCCAGGCGGGCCAGTCCGAGGGCGGCGTACGCCTCGGGGCACGCTTCGCCGAGGTCGTCTTCACCTCGCTGCCGACCATCGAGATCGCCCAGGAGTTCACCGGCCGAATCCGCTCGCTGGCCGCCTCGTTCGGGCGCCGCGACCGGCCGCTGATCTTCAGCTCCCTGCACGCCACCTACGGAGCCACCGAGGAGGAGGCCCTGCGGCTCGCCCGGGAGCGCACCGACTCGATCGACCTCGACGCCGGCCGCGCCCGGCTGGAGAGCATGCTCGGCGACGCCGACCTCTCCGGGGTCGGGCTCGACGAGACCGTCCCGGAGTCGCTGCTGCCCGAGATCACCGGGATCAGCCGCCGTCGTGGCCGGGTCGAGATCTTCGCCGCCTGGGCGCGCCAGGGCCGCACCCTGCGCGACCTCGTCATCGCCGCCCAGGACACCGGCCACTGGGCCGAGACCGGCACCCCCGAGCAGATCGCCGACGCGATCGAGGAGCGCTACCGTCTCGGGGTGCTCGACGTGGTCAGCGTCGGCGACCTCGGCGAGGACCGCACCCACGACTTCGTCGCCAACGGCCTGCTGCCTGAGCTCCGCCGCCGCGGGATCGTCGGGAGCGACTACCTCGGCGCGACGCTGCGCGACAACCTGGAGCTGCCGCTGGCACGCTGAGCCCGGGTCCAACACTGGTGCCCACGTCCTGGTCCCGGTGACCCGCTACGACGGCCCGACCCCGCCCGTACGCGCCTATGAGCCGCCCACCTTCTCCTGAAAGACTCCGTCCGTGAACGTACTCATCGACGCCGACGAGCTCGCGACCGCGCTCGCCTCCGGCCGGCCCCCGGTCCTCCTCGACGTACGCTGGCAGCTCGGCGGCCCGCCCGGACACGAGTCCTACCTCAAGGGCCACCTCCCCGGCGCCGTCTACGTCGACCTCGACACCGAGCTGGCCCGCCACGGCGAGCCGACAGACGGGCGCCACCCGCTCCCCGAGCTCGCGGAGCTGCAGGCCGCCGCCCGCCGCTGGGGCATCTCCGCAGGTGACACCGTGGTCGCCTACGACGCCGTCGGGAACACCTCCGCCGCCCGCGCCTGGTGGCTGCTGCGCTGGGCGGGCGTCGCCGACGTACGCCTCCTCGACGGCGCCCTCGGCGCCTGGACCTCCGCCGGGCACCCGCTGGCCGTCGACGACGTCGTACCCTCGCCCGGCACGGTGACGCTCACTCCGGGCCACCTGCCCGTGCTGCCGTTCGAGCAGGTCCAGGCGTACCAGGGTCTTCTGCTCGACGCCCGCGCCGCCGAGCGCTACCGCGGCGAGGTCGAGCCCGTCGACCCGAAGGCGGGGCACATCCCGGGTGCGGTCTCCGCACCGACGGCCGACAACCTGGGGCCCGATGGCCGCTTCTTGCCCGTCGAGGATCTCCAGGCCCGCTTCGCCGCGCTCGGCGTCGAGGCGGACTCCCCCGTGACCGCCTACTGCGGCTCCGGGGTCACCGCCGCCCACCAGATCGCCGCGCTGGCGATCGCCGGCTACGACGCCGCGCTCTTCCCCGGGTCGTGGAGCCAGTGGAGCAACCACGACCTCCCGGTCGCGACCGACTAGATCACGACCCACAGGCCGGCGCGATGCAGGTCATGGCTGGCTCACAGGTGGTCGGGCGAAGGTGGAACCACCGACACGCAGAGGAGCTCCGATGCCCGACCACCTCGACACCTTCGCCCTCACCATGCCGTCCGGGACCTCCGGCACCGCCCCGGCGCTCCCACATCTCGGCAACGGGTCCGCCGACCTGTCCGGGCTCACCACCGCGGTCCTCTCCTACGACGCCCCCGGCTCCGCCACCTCGGCGGAGGTCGAGTGGGCGACCGCTGACGGCACCCTCCAGCGTGCCGTCCTCAGCAACGGCCTCGTGCCGCTCGGCTGACCCGACCGGCTCAGCCCTGACGAGCGGGATCGTCCGCCTGGCGCAGTCGGAGGACCTCGGCCCGGGCGAACTCGACCCGATCGTCGCTGTCCCCTCCGGAGCGGCCCAGCTCGTGCGCGAGATCGAAGACCGCCTCGAGCACATGGCGATTGCGGTGGCGGTGGCCCGGCCCGTGGCCGTCCTTGCGATAGCGCCTGCGCGCCTTGTGGTCACCCGCCGCCGCGTCGACCTCCGCCTGGGTCAGCACGCCGCTGGCGACCTCCGGGGCCAGGATCGGGCGGATGCTGGCCCGCTCTCCGGCGACAGCCATGCCGAAGACCCGGACCACGATGGCGACACCGATCAGTGGAAGACAGCACATCAAGACGATGATCATGGCGATCGCGGCGCCGCCGCTGAACAGGCTGGCCACGATCGCGCTCTGCCCGTCCCAGACGCCGTGCAGCACCATCGCCAGCACGATCAGACCGATGCCACGACCGAGCCGCCGGGGCTGAGAGGGCAGACCGATCGCGTACACCAGACCGGTGCAGAAGATGGCGCTGAACAAGATGTGCGAGCCGATGCCGGACGCCATCCGTACGCCGAAGGTCCCCAGCGAGGCGCCGATCTGGTTGGCGCCGAACTGAGTCGGCGCGGACTGGGCGACGTAGAGGACGTCCTCGAGGATCTGGAAGCCCAGGCCGAGGAAGGCGCCGGCCACGAAGCCGTCGTACGCGGTCCGCATCACTCCAGGGGCCAGCGCGATGAGCAGCAGGATGCCCAGCCCCTTGCCCCACTCCTCGGTGAACGGAGCGGCGAGGGCAGGACCCCAGTCCATCGCGAAGGGCTGACCGAAGAGCTTTGCGTAGATGCTCAGCAGTGCGTCGTTCGCCGGCGCCGCGATCGCGAACGTCGCCGCGAAGCCGCCCCACAGGAAGGCCATCACCCGCAGCAGAGCGGGCTGGGACGAATACCGGTCGATGTGCTGGGTGAACCACCAGAACACCGCTCCGTAGACGGTGAAGACGACGAACGCCAGGCCGATCGCGGGCGCGTAGTAGCTGGCCGCGATCGTGCTCAGCAGGTTGTGCCAGGTTCCCCAGATCACGAAGACAAGCCAGACCCAGAAGGCGAGGTTGCGGGGCTGGAAGAACGTGAACCGGGCACCCCAGCCGTTCTCCGTGATGGCCGCCCTGCGCTCCTGGTCCAAGGCCGCGAGATCGGTCGATGACGAGGTGATCATGCGCTCTCCTCCTCTCCGAACTCGACACTGAGGATCATCGCGGCCACCTGCTCGACGACGTCCTCGTCCGTGCCCGCGGGGCCTGTCGATGTCACCTGAGCGCCCGTGCCGTCATGAAGGAACACCGCCAGGGCCCCGTCGGCGTCGATGCTGCTGTAGCGCGCCAGCAGACCGTCCTCGCCGTCGGCGCTGCGGATTCCGTACGCATCGCTGGTGATGTGGAAGCCGTCGCTGCCGTTGGTGGCGTCGGTCGTCTTCTCGAGCTGTTCCATGAGTCCGCGGAGATCGCCGTCGAAGTCCCCGACGGTGACCGTGAACGAGACCTCCCCCGACGTCAGGACTGTCGTGCGCGGCAGCGATCCGCTGATCGGCTCGTCACCCTCGACGATCCCCGACTCGATGTTCCACCCCGGCGCCGCGACGAACGAGACACCCTTCTTCAGCAGCATCCGGTCACCTGCCGACGTCTCGTCGTCGTTCGGCAGCGCCGCATCGATCGCCGGGACACCGAAGTGCGCGACCAGCGCGAATGCCACGACGATGAGGGCCGGACGCAGCGTGAGGCGGTCGAGGCCCCACCAGCGGCGTTCGACCGGAACCCAGTCAGGTGGGCGGGAATGGCCGGTCTTCGAATCAGGGGACGCAGATGCCATGTGGAGATCCTGTCGGCTCATCTTCAACCGGTCGGTCGAAACCTGGGTCCAGGCTAAGGCGCGCTCGACTCAAACAGGCTGATTCGATAAAGAAACTGCCTGTTCTGCACAGTGATGATTCGAACAGGTGAAAACCGACGAAAGATGGTCCTTGACCTCAAGTCGGCTTGATCTTCGAGCATGGAGGCACACCGACGAGAGATGGAGCTGGACCATGACGGAACGCAACGACCGACCCGCCGTCACCGTGATCGGGATGGGCAACATGGGATCGGCCCTCGCCCGGGCCTACCTCGAGCGCGGCTACCGGACCACGGTCTGGAACAGGACGGCCGACAAGGCCGAGGCGCTCGCCGATGCCGGAGCCGTCGTCGCCTCCACCGCGGCGAAGGCGGTCGCGGCGAGTCCGCTGACGATCCTCAGCCTGCTGGACAACACCGCGGTCGAGGACGTTCTGGAGTCGGTCGGCGAAGCCGCCGCCGGCCACACCCTGGTCAGCCTCACCAGCGGTTCCCCGGCCCAGGCGCGGGCCAACGAAGCGTGGGCGAGCGAGCACGGGGCCGCGTACGTAGACGGGAAGGTGATGGGAGACCCGCCCGACGTCGGCACGCCGAGGATGTCGCTGGCCTTCAGCGGGAACCGCGACGCGTACGAGAGCGCCGGGCCGGCGCTGCAGGAGCTCGGCTCGGTCCTCTACCACGGCCCGGACGCGGGGTATGCCGCTGTCGAGTTCAACGCCCAGGTCGCGATGGGCTACGAGTTCCTGATCGGCTTCCTGCACACCCTCAGCCTGGTCGAGGCCGAGGGCATGGACCTGGAGTCGTTCACCGAGCGCGTCGCCGGTTCCCTGTCCGGCTATGCAGGACTGCTGCGGATGATGGCCGGAGCGATCAAGAGCGGGACGTACGGCCCCGACCTCGGCTCGCTCGACGTGCAGGCCGCGCTCATGGACGACCTGATCGGGCACCGGGAGTCGGCCGGTGTCGAGGCCGTACGGATGCGGGAGGTGAAGGCGCTGATGGACCGCCGGATCGCCCAGGGTCACGGCGACCAGGGGTTCTCCAGCATGTATGAGCTGCTACGCCCCTGAGGTCTGGGCCCGCTCGGCCTCCCAGGCGGCGACCTCCGCCTCGGAGCGCAGCACGCACAGCTGGTTGCCCTCGGGGTCGGCGAAGATCACCCAGCCGGTCCCGGGACCGTACTTCCCGCGGTGGTCGGCGATCTGGGTCGCGCCGAGCTCGAGGAGCCGCTCGACCTCTTCGTCGCGGGTGCTCGTGCGCGGGCGCAGGTCGAGGTGGATCCGCTTGGCGGGCAGCTCCTCGTCGGCCACCTCGATGAACAGCAGCCGGTGGCCGGTCTCCGGGTCGAGGATCATGCACTCCTCGTGACCGGGAAGGTTCGGGTCACCCTCCACGTCGACGTAGCCGAGCAGAGCTTTCCACCACTCCGAGAGCGCGTACGCGTCGTGGCAGTCGATGGTGGTGTGCGAGACGAAGAGGGTCATGCGCACATCGAAACCTACCGGCGCACCCGAGTCCACCGGGTTATCGGGCCTCAGGCGGGCTCGACGACCTTCTCGTCGATGAACTGCGGGAGCAGCTCGATGGCGATGGGCGCCGCGGCGTCGATCTTCTCCTGCGGAACGTCGCAGATCCGCAGGCAGGTGGCGGCGATCGCCCAGGCCTCGCGGCACGGGATCCGACGGCTCGGGTCCTCGGTGCGCATGTTGATCACGCCCTCGACCTGCTGGATGAGCAGGTCACCCAGCTGCTTGCGGCTGACCGTCGAGCGCACCGTCTTCGAGGCGATCTCGCCGGCCAGGTGTGCGTAGTGCCCGGCCAGCTCCGCGTGCTCGTTGCGGAACTCGTCGTAGACCTCGCACTTGGCCACGTCGGGGAGCTGGTAGAGCATGCCGACGTTGTGCGGAACGTCGGCGAGGGTGCGCACGTCGACGAGGACCAGCAGGTAGAGCGCGGTCTCGTAGTCGAGCGGCGGCACCCGGTCGAGGATCTTCTCGACCTTGTCCGTGGTCGGGCGGACCGACCGGCGGAGCAGCTCGCCGAGGATCTCGTCCTTCCCCGCGAAGTGGTAGTAGAGGGATGCCTGGCGGATGCCGACCATGTCGGCGATCTCGCGGGTAGACGTCGCCGCGAAACCCTGGGAGACGAACAGCCGCGAGGCGGCATCCAGGATCTGGTCGCGCGGTGAGGTCGTACCTGAGTCGGGAACATGCCTAGGGCGGCCGGGCCGAGAGCGCCTAGTTGTCATGTTGCCCATCTAACTCCCATCCAGACTTTCAAGGAAGACTTGAAAGGACTTTATCCTCTACAAATTATGAGCCATAAGACCTATAGGACATGGTTCGATCGGGCCATGCCCACGATGTGTGCGTTTGCGCCCGTCAACACCCGGACACATACACCGGAAGCCCCCATGTACGGCCGAGTGCCGGGTGGCGCCACTTGGTTCGGCGCCGTCATCCGGCTGTTACCCGCCGTCAGAGTGGCTAACGATGATGTGGGTGACAGGTCACGCATCTGTTGGACATTCGTGTAACGCCTGTGGCGCCCACCACATGATCTTCGAGCGATCCGCTCGACTTACTCATGCTTAGATCCTCACCATGATCCGCCGGACCGCGCCCGCCACCGTCCTTCTGGCCCTCGTCGTCCTCGTGGCCGGCCCGGCAGCCGGTCCAGCAGCCGGCGCCGCGATGCCGCCGAACCCGTACGCCGGCCCGGACGGCACCTGGAACATGCACGGCGACGCCGGGGCCTCCGACACGACGCCGTTCGAGGGCCCGGGCGCCGACCCCTCCCCCGCGCAGCCGGTGCCGCTGCCCGCGGTGTGCCCGACGATCCTCAGCGGAGCCGACGGGATGGTGCAGGCGCTGTGCACCGAGTACATCGACCGGGCGCCCAGCCTCTACCTCCTCGACCCCACCACGCTCCTCCCCGTCGCCCGGCGCCACCTCTCCGCCGGGTCGCTGCTCGGTGGTGTCTATGCCTACGTCGACAACGAGTCGCGACTCGTCACCGTCGACGGGTCCGGCTCCCTGCTCTGGCTGACGCACTCCCGCTCGGGGCTCGGCTGGTCGATCGACGTGGAGCGTGAGGTCCCGGTGCCCCTGCCGGAGGGCGACGCCGTCACCACCGTCGGACCGGGCTACGACGCCAACGTCTGGTTCGCAACCGCCCAGGGACGCGCGGGCTATGTCACGCCCGACGGCGAGGTCGTCACGACGAGCCTCGGGGCCGGCGACGAGAAGGTCGCCAACTCCATCTCCAGCGCGCCGAGCGGGGTCGCGGTGACGACCGACCATGCGACGTACCTGCTCCGCGCCGGGCGCGACGGCGAGTCGGTGCGGACCGTGTGGCGACAGAGCTACGACCGCGGCGTGGCCCGCAAGCCCGGGCAGCTCAGCCACGGCAGCGGCTCGACGCCGACGTTCTTCGGGGAGCGTACGGGCGCCGAGTTCGTGGTGATCACCGACAACGCCTCCCCGCGCGAGAACCTTCTCGTCTACCGGGCCCGCGACGGTCGGGAGGTCTGCCGGCTGCCGATCCTCACCGAGGAGAGCAGCGGCACCGAGAACTCGCCGGTGGCCTGGGGAAGCTCGGTCTACATCGCCAGCACCTACGGCTACCCCTATCCGGCGCAGGCGACCGAGGACGCGGGCGAGTCCGTCCCGGCCAAGGCCGACTTCGCGGGTGGGATGGAGCGCATCGACGTCGATGAGCGGTCCGGAACCTGTGAGTCGGTCTGGCGCAACGAGGTGCCCTCGGCCGCAGTCCCCCGGCTCTCCCGCGGCGAGGACGTCCTCTACACCGTCACCCGCCGCGGCAGCGGGCTGACCTGGCGCCTGGCCCGGATCGACCCGGCCGACGGCGAGATCCTCTCCGAGACCTTCCTCGGCCTCGGACCGCTGGCCAACACCCTGCAGATGGTCGGCACGATCCTCCCCGACGGCACCCTGCTCCAGGGCACGCTCGCCGGACTGGTGGCCGTTCGACGCTGAGATCACCTGATCCGGCCCGAATGCTTCGCGGTGCATTCGGATACGACCATCTGGATCGGTTCACTGCGCTTCGATCCACTTCGCATGTACGCTCGCACGAGCGGCAGCACCCGTCTCGGGACTTCTGCCACGGGCGCGCACCAGCAGGGGGAAGTGCACATGGGGCAGAGCGACGCGGTCGTCCGACGGGCGGGCGGCCACGCGAGAGCGACCGAGTCACAGCGGCCGGCAGCGGCCGACGGAGCCGAGTCCGGCCTCGGCGGCGGAGACGACGGCGGCGGGCCGCGCGAACCGCTGGCCACCCGGTCGCGTGGCAGCGGCCGAGGCTTCGGCAGCATCCAGTCCAAGCTGCTGCTGATGCTGGTGCTGACCAGCGTGCTGTCGACGATCGTGGTGGGCTACTTCGGCTATCGCAGCGGTACGCAGGCACTCGAGGACTCCACCCGCAGCCGGCTCCAGGACGTGCTCGACGAGCGCGCCTCCCGGGTCTCGGCGATGATCAACAACGTCTCCGCCGGCGTCGTCCTCGACAGCCAGGGGGTCGGGCCGGAGTCGATGGCCGAGTTCAGCGCGGCGTACGACGAGCTCGCGCGGGGCACGGTGGATCCCGCCGACACGGCGGCGCTGGCTCGCTACTACAACGACTACTACGCACCCCACCTGCAGGAGAACGTCGGCGGTGAGATCAACGCCGAGGCGTTCATCCCGACCTCCCCCGCGCGGACCTACCTGCAGGCGCGCTACACGGTCGAGGCGACCACCGAGACCGACACCTCACGCCCCGTCTCCGACGTCGACGACGCCGGCGACGGCTCGGCCTGGACCGCGGCCAACAAGAGGTGGAACCCCTACTGGCGTGCCGTACGCGACTCGCTCGGGCTCGACGACGTGATGATGATCGACACCGACGGACGCATCGTCTACTCCGCCGACAAGGGCTCCGACCTCGGCAGCGACGTCGACACCGGCGAGCTCCGCGACGGGGCGCTGGAGTCGCTGTGGCGCGAAGCTCTGCGGTCCAACAACCGCGACTACGTGGCGATCTCCGACTACGAGAGCTACCAGCCGGCGTTCGGCCGCCCGCGGATGTTCGTCGCCTCACCTATCGGCACCGGCGGCGACGCGACCGGCGTGCTGGTCTACCAGATCTCCTCGAACGCGATCACCATGCTCACCACGGGCTCGGGCAAGGCCGACAAGGTCACCGGGCTCGGCGAGACGGGAGAGTCCTACATCGTCGGCACCGACGGTCTTCTCCGCACCAACTCCCGCAAGCTGCTCACCGATCCGAAGGCGTTCGCCGAGCAGATGCGCGACAACGGTGCGAGCGAGGAGACGGTCGACCAGATGCTCCGGATGAAGCTCGCCGTCGGTCTCCTCACCGCGGGGCCGGACATCTCCGGGGTGGCCAAGGAGGGCAGCACCGGCGTCGCCGAGATGACCGACTACGCGGGCAAGGACGTGCTGGCCGCGTACGAACCGCTGGACGTGGAGGGGCTCGACTGGTCGCTGGTCGCGACCATCGAGACCGACGAGGCGCTCGAACCCGTGCAGGACTTCGCCCGCAACGTACTCATCGCGACAGCTGCCGTCATCCTGTTCGTCTGCGGCATCTCGATCCTGCTGGCCCGGGTCTTCACCCGACCGGTGGGACGGCTGATGAGCGGCGTACGTGCCGTGGCAGGGGGCGACCTCGGCGCCCAGGTCGACGCCGGGTCCCGCGACGAGTTCGGCGACCTGGCGAGCTCGTTCAACGACCTCAGCGCGAGCCTGGCCGCCAAGCAGGAGCTCGTCGACGCGCAGCAGGCGGAGAACTCGCGCATCCTGCGCTCGCTGATGCCCGAGGCGGTCGCCGACCGCTACCAGCACGGCGAGACGACGATCTCGGCCGAGCACCAGAACGCCTCGGTCGTCTACACCGAGATCGACGGCTTCGACGCGTTCGCCGGCAAACGACCCGCCGAGGAGTCGCTCGCCATGCTCAAGGAGCTCTCCGCCGGCTTCGACGCCGCCGCACATCGGGCCGGGATCGAGAAGGTACGCAGCGTCGGCACCGGCTACATCGGCAGCAGCGGCCTCATCGTGCAGCGCGTCGACCACGTCCGTAGGGTCGCCGACTTCGCCGTCGACGTGGCGCGGATGGTCGAGCGCTTCAACGTCACCAACGGTGCCGACCTGGTCCTGCGCGCGGGGGTCCACACCGGTGACGTACGCGGTGGGCTGGTCGGTCAGGGCGACATGGTCTACAACCTGTGGGGCGAGGCGGTCGACCTCGCCTACCGGGTCCGGACCGTCGCCGGTGACGCCGGGATCTACGTGACCGACGAGGTCAAGGGCCAGCTCTCCTCGGCGTACGACTTCGAGCAGGTCGGCACCATCGACGACCGGCCGGTGTGGCAGGTGGTGCTGTCATGACCCACATCGTCGACGTCGGCGGCGCGTCCTGGTTCGGGTGGGCGATGGCGCTCATCGTCGGGCTCCCGATCCTGCTGCTGGTCCTCTCCGAGGTCCACCTGCGCCTGGTGCGCCGCGACAGCGGTCTCGCGGCCCCCGTCAACCGGCTGCGGCTGTGGCTGCTCCCCGGAGCCGGGCTGCTGGTGCTGCTCACCCAGGTGGGCAGCCTGCCGGCCGACAACAACGGCGTACGCATCGTGGCGACCGTCGTCGGGGTCCTGGCGGTGAGCATCGCGCTCGGCGCCCTCAACGCGCTCCTGTTCGACAACGCCGACCGGGGCAGCTGGCGCGAGCGGCTGCCCGGGATCTTCGTCGACCTCGCCCGGCTCGTCCTGGTCGTGGCCGGCGCCGCGATCGTGGCCTCGATGGTGTGGGGCTTCGACGTGGGCGGGCTGTGGGCGACCCTGGGTGTCGGGTCGATCATCATCGGCCTGGCGCTGCAGAACGCCATCGGCAGCGTCGTCTCCGGGCTGCTGCTCCTCTTCGAGCAGCCCTTCCGGCTCGGGGACACCCTCGACGTCGCCGGCGCCAGGGGCCGGGTCGTGGAGATGAACTGGCGCTCCACCCACCTCGACACCGGCAGCGGGGTCCAGGTCATCCCCAACTCCGCGCTGGCCGCGGCCTCGTTCACCAACGACAGCCGTCCCACCCGCGCTCACGACCACACCTTCAGCCTCGACTTCGGGGCGGCCGACCCACCGCACGAGGTCGTGGAGACGGTCACGGCGACCGCCGCGGCGCTGCCGTCGCTCCGGCCCGGGTCCGTCGCGACGGTGCGCGCAACCGGTGGTGGCGCCTACGACGTGACCCTGCCGCTGGCCAGCGCCTCCGAGGCCGGCGTCGCGAGCTCCACGCTTCGCACACGGCTCTGGTACGCGGCCCGCCGGGCCGGCCTCACCCTCGACGGCGTCACCCCGGAGACCCGCCCGAGGGCCGATGTCGAGGCGGCGCTCCGGTCGGTCTCGACCACGCTCGAGCTCACCGACGAGGAGATCGAGGCGCTCGCCCCGCAGTGCCGCCTGAACACGTTCGGCGCCGGCGAGCACATCGTCCGCCCGGGACGGGTGCCGACGACGTACGGGTTCGTGGCCAGCGGTGTGGTCGAGGTGACCGCTCCCGCCCGCTCCTCGGGCGGCTCCGGCGGCGCAGTCGTCGTGGCCCGCCTCGACCGGGGCCAGGTCGTCACCGCCGAGGCGCTCCTGCGTGAGAGCGGCACCCTGACCGCGACGGCGCTCACGCTGACCGAGGTCCTCGAGCTGCCGCTCGCGGTGGTCGACCAGCTCGTCGTCGCCAAGCACGGCGTCGCGCGGCGGCTGAGCGAGGTGGCCGAAGGGCGGCGCGCCAACACGTCGGACGGTCAGCGCGCCTAGGATCCTCCTTGTGGGGAAACAGCAGACGAAGTCCCGGCGTGACGAGGACCTGACCGGACAGCTCGGCACCAGACTGCGGCACTTCATGCATCTGGAGTCGACGAGCGCCACGCTGCTGGTCATCGCCTCGCTGCTGGCGCTGGCCTGGGCCAACTCGCCGTGGTCGCACGGCTACGAGCACCTGTGGGAGACGGTGGTCTCGGTCCGGTTCGGCGACGTCGGCCTCTCGATGAGCCTGCACCACTGGGTCAACGACGGCCTGATGGTGGTCTTCTTCTTCGTCGTCGGCCTGGAGGTACGCCGCGAGCTCGCCGTCGGCGAGCTCACCGACCGTCGCCGCATGGTGGTCCCGCTGATCGCCGGCGCTGGCGGGCTGCTCCTGCCGGCGCTGATCTACCTGCTGCTGAACCCCTCCGGCGAGGCGGCGCGCGGGTGGGGAATCGTGATCGGCACCGACACCGCGTTCCTGCTCGGCATGCTCGCGCTGGTCGGGCCGGCGGTCTCCACCCAGCTGCGGATCTTCCTGCTCACGCTGACCGTCATCGACGACATCGTCGCGGTCAGCGTGATCGGGGTGGCCTACACCGAGCACCTCTCGATCGGGCCGCTGGTCGTGGCCGGGCTGGCCCTGGTCGGGATCTTCGTGCTCGACCGGGTGAAGGTGTGGCGGGCCGGACCCTACGTACTGCTCGTCCTGATCGCCTGGGTGGCCACTCTCGGCGCCGGCCTGCACGCCTCGATCGCCGGGATGCTGGCCGGCCTGCTGGTGCCGGCGGCGGAGCCGACCCGGGCCCAGATGGAGGTCGCGACCTCGCGGTTCCGGGCGTTCCGGCAGTCGCCGCTGCCCACGCTGCAGCGGGAGACCCGCGACGAGCTGACCCGCACGATCTCGGTCAACGAGCGGCTCCAGGAGACGCTGCACGTACCGACGAGCTATCTCATCGTGCCGGTCTTCGCGCTCGCCAACGCCGGCGTCGACCTGCGCAACGGCGTGCTCGGGGAGGCGCTGAGCTCGCCGGTGACCTGGGGCGTCGTGGCCGGCCTGGTCCTGGGCAAGACGCTCGGGATCGGCGGCGGCGCACTCGTCGCCACGCGGCTGCGGCTCGGCCGGCTGCCCCAGGGGGTCGGCGGCGGCCATGTCCTCGGCGGCGCCGCGCTGTCCGGGATCGGCTTCACCGTCGCCCTGCTGATCACCACCCTCGCCTTCGACTCCGAGACGCTGCAGCGCGACGCGATCGTCGGCGTACTCCTCTCCGTGGTGCTCGCCTCCGCGCTCGGCTGGCTGATCTTCCAGTTCGCCGCGCGATTCCTCGGCCAGCGTGACGCGGCGCTGCCGAAGGTGCTCTCGACCCCGGTCGATCCGGAGCGCGACCACATCTACGGTGCCGAGGACGCCGAGATCACCCTGGTCGAGTACCTCGACTACGAGTGCCCCTTCTGCGCCCGTGCCACCGGCACCGCCAACGAGGTCCGCGACTACTTCGGGCCTCGGATCCGCCACGTCGTACGCCACCTGCCCCTCCCCCAGCATCCGCACGCCGAGCTGGCCGCGGTCGCTGCCGAGGCCGCGGCCAGGCAGGGCCGGTTCTGGGAGATGCACAAGCACCTCTTCGACCATCAGAACGAGCTCGAGCACCAGGACCTGGCCGGCTACGCCGGTGCCCTCGGGCTCGACGTCGAGCAGTTCCTCCGCGACCTCGAGGACCCGGACCTGGCCGAACATGTCCGTGAGGACATGGCCTCCGCCAACGACAGCGGCGCCCGCGGCACCCCGACGTTCTTCGTCGGATCTCACCGCCACGAGGGCCGCTACGACGCACGCACGCTCATCGCCGCGCTCGAGCGCTCTGCTACCGGGGAGACCGCTCGGCTCGGGGTCCGCTCGCGTCGCTGACGTTCTGCCTGCGCCGTTGGTCGAGCCGCGAGCGCCAGCGAGCGTGTTCTTCATCGCGTCGCCGAGTCGGCACATCTGTCTCGTCGACAAGACCTCCGTCGCTGGTCGAGCCGCGAGCGCTAGCGAGCGTGTCGAGACCATCACGGTCGCTTTTCGGGGCTGGTCGGGGTTTCAAGTCGGTTGGGGACTGGTTCTTCATCGGGTCGCCGAGTCGGCACATCTGTCTCGTCGACGAGACCTCCGCCGCTGGTCGAGCCGCGAGCGCCAGCGAGCGTGTCGAGACCAACAC
>NZ_JBHWLY010000054.1:0-40387 GCF_042730435.1 Nocardioides sp. NPDC059952
CAGGTCCCCTGTCGCGCTCGATGGGACCGTGTTGGTCTCGACACGACGTCGTTCGTCCCTCACGACGTCGGCTCGACCGACGGGGTCGGCTCGACCGACGGGGTCGGCTCGACCGACGGGGTCGGCTCGACCGACGGGGTCGGCTCGACCAGCGGGGGCGTCGGCTCGATCAGCGACCGATCGAGCGGCGAAGGCGCGCGAGGCTTCGGCGAAGCGGCGAGCAAGGTGGGGATGGCCGGCCCAGTGCACGTGGAGGTACGACGCGTGGACCGTGTCGCTGCTGAAGCCGGTCGGCATCTCGTCGACGGTCCATGCCGCCTGGGTCCCGGCCGGGGGCGAGGTGGTGGTGCGGTGGAACTCGTGGCCGGTGACCTGCTCGCCGGCGCGGGTGAGCAGGGAGTCGGAGGCAGCGGTGGCCACCGGGTAGCGAAGCGTGAGTCGCTCGCTCATCGCGGCGTGGGCGGGGATGGCGCCGGCCATTGATACGCCGTCGAGGGACTCGGCCAGATAGAGCAGACCTGCGCACTCGGCGACGGTCGGGGTCCCGGCCTCGACGGCGGCCCGCAGATCACGGAGGAGGCTGTGGTTGGCGGCGAGGTCGGCGGCGTACATCTCCGGGAAGCCTCCACCCAGGTAGATCCCGCTCGTCCCCTCGGGAAGCGCGGGATCGGTGAGCGGGTCGAAGGAGCGTACGTCGCAGCCTGCCGCCTCCAGGAGCTCCTCGGTCTCGGGGTAGCGGAACGTGAACGCCCGCCCACCCGCGACCGCGATCACGGGGCGCACTGTGTTGGTCTCGACACGCCTCCGCCTTGCGGCTCCGGCGGCTCGACCAGCGGTCGCATCGTCGTCTCCGCGCAACGCCGCCAACGGATCCCACGGAGAAGCCTCGAGCCCCGGCGCCGAGCGGGCGAGGTCGAGGAGGGCGGGGAGGTCGAGGTGGGCGGCGACCTGCTCACCCAGCCGCTCGATCAGCGCGACCGACTCGTCGCGCTCGGCGACGGGGACGAGACCCAGGTGGCGGGAGGGGGAGGCGAGCGACTCATCACGCGGCAGCATGCCGAGCACCGGCAGCCCGAGACCGTCCAGCGCTCGCCGGATCTCCTCGGCGTTCCGCCCAGGAGAGCAGCGGTTGAGCACGACTCCCCCGATGCGTACGGACGGGTCGAAGGCGGCCATCCCGGCTGCGATCGCGGCGGCGGAGCGGGACATCCGGGCGACGTCGAGGACCAGGACCACCGGCGAGGACGTCAGCGAGGAGACATGGGCGGTGGAGGCGAAGCCGTCGGTGCCGAGGCGGCCGTCGTAGAGGCCCATGACACCTTCGATGATCGCCACGTCCGCCCCGGCGGCGCCGTGGAGGAGCAGCGGCACGACCCTCGACTCCCCGACCAGGTGAGGGTCGAGGTTTCGCCCCGGCCGCCCGGTGGCGAGCGCGTGGTAGCCCGGGTCGATGTAGTCCGGGCCGACCTTGTGACCGCTGACCTCGTGCCCGGCGGAACGCAGCGCCGCCATCAGGCCGGTGGCGATCGTCGTCTTCCCCGACCCGGTCGAGGGAGCAGCGACCACCAGCCGGGGCAGGGTCACCATTCGATGCCCCGCTGGCCCTTCTGGCCGGCGTCCATCGGGTGCTTGATCTTGGTCATCTCGGTGACCAGGTCCGCCACCTCGAGCACGGCGGGGTCGGCATCGCGGCCGGTGATCACGACGTGCTGGCGCCCCGGCCGCTCGGAGAGCACGGAGGCGACCTCGGCGGCGTCGACCCAGCCCCACTTGATCGGGTAGGTGAACTCGTCGAGGACCAGCAGGTCGTACGTCTCCGCGGCCAGGCACCGCTTGATCTCGGCCCAGCCCTCGGCGGCGGCCGCGGCGTGGTCCTCGGCCTCCCCCTGCTTGCGCGACCAGGACCAGCCGGAGCCCATCTTGTGCCAGTCGACCGGCCCACCCTCGCCGGTCTCCTCGTGCAGCTTCCCGAGGCGCTCGAGCACGGTCTGCTCGCCGATGCGCCACTTGGCCGACTTCACGAACTGGAAGACCCCGATCCGCCAGCCCTGGTTCCAGCCGCGCAGCGCGAGCCCGAAGGCGGCGGTCGACTTCCCCTTGCCCGGCCCGGTGTGGACCATCACCAGCGGCCGGTTGCGGCGCTGGCGGGTGGTGAGCCCGTCGTCGGGTACGTTCAGCGGCTGTCCCTTGGGCATCAGGCTGCTCCCTTCCCGCTGGTGGTGTAGCCGTGCACCGCGGAGGTCAGCGCCTCGGCGCTCACCTCGGCGACCGGCACGTGCTCGGCGCCCAGGTGCTCGGCCAACTGGCGGGCCAGCCCGAGCCGCATCGGCCCGCTCTCGGAGTCGATGACGACGGTCGTGACACCCAGGCTGGCGACGTACGCGGCGGCCTGCTGCGATCGCCTGACGGCGTCCTTGCCGTGGGCCTGCGCAGTTTTTTGGGACGAGTTCGCGCGGCCGTCGGTGACGACCACCAGCAACGGCCGCAGATCGGGGTCGCGCAGGTGCTCGCGCTGGAGCACGCGGGCGGCCTCGAGGAGGCCTTCGGCCAGCGGCGTACGTCCTCCGGCGGGGATCTCGTCGAGACGGACCGCCGCGAGGTCGACCGAGCTCGTCGGCGGCAGCACCAGCTCGGCGCCCTCGCCGCGGAACGTGATCATCCCGACCTTGTCGCGGCGCCGGTAGGCGTCCAGCAGCAGCGAGAGGACCGCGGCCTTGACCTGCGCCATCCGCTTGCGCGCGGCCATCGAGCCGGAGGCGTCCACGCAGAAGAGCACCAGGTTGGCCTCGCGGCCCTCGCGAATCGCGGTCCGCAGGTCCTCGGAGCGCAGCTCGACCTTGGCCGAGGTGCGCGAGCGGACCGCCTGCTTGCCTGCTGCCGCCTTGAGCGTCTCGACGAGGTGGAGTGATCCGCGGGTGCTGACGCTGGCGCCGATCCGGCGGCCGCTGCTGCCGATCGCCTTGCTCCGGCCGCCGGTGCGGCCCGTACCCAGGCCGGTCACGGTCAGGAGGCGGGGGCGGTAGGCCGGGGCTGCGGCGGTGACGGACTCGCCTGCGGGAGCGGAGGGAGTCTGTGGCTGGCCGGGTGCGTCATCGGCTGTGTTGGTTTCGACACCGCTCGCTTCGCTCGCGGGCTCAACCGACGGTGGCTGATCGGTCGAGCCGTCCCCATCGCTGGTCGAGCCGCCGGAGCCGCTAGGCGGAGGCGTGTCGAGACCAACAGAATCGTCAGCGCCACCTTCATTCGAGTCCCCGCCCTCCGGCGGCTCGGGCGGCAGCTCGTCGTCGCCGAGGATGCGGTCGAGCAGGTCCTCGTCCAGCCCAGGAGCGTCGAACGGGTTGCGCCGGCGCCGGTGCGGCAAGGCGAGCAGGGCGGCGCGGCGGATGTCGGCGCGGGTGACCTCGGAGCGCCCGGCCCAGGCCGCGTGTGCGACCGCGGTGCGGGCGGTGACGATGTCGGCGCGCAGCCCGTCGACCTCGAACGCCGCGCAGATCTCGGCGATCTTGAGCAGCCCCGGTGCGGTGAGCCGGACCTTCCCGACGAGGGCACGCGCGGTGGAGACCCGAGCAGTCAGGTCGCGCTCGGCGGCCAGATAGCGCTCGACGAACCCGGGCGCGTCCAGGTCGAAGGCCATCCGACGGCGTACGACCTCCGCCCGAAGGGAAGGATCCCGGGGGGCGGCGACCTCGACGGTGAGCCCGAAGCGGTCCAGCAGCTGCGGGCGCAGCTCGCCCTCCTCGGGGTTCATGGTGCCGATCAGTACGAACCGGGCGGCGTGCTCGACCGAGACGCCGTCCCGCTCGACGCTGACCCGGCCCATCGCCGCCGCGTCCAGCAGCAGGTCGACGAGGTGGTCGTGGAGCAGGTTGACCTCGTCGACGTAGAGCAGGCCGCGGTGTGCCCGCGCGAGCAGCCCCGGCTCGAACTCGACCGCGCCGCGCGACAGCGCGCTCTCCAGATGGAGCGAGCCGACGACGCGGTCCTCGGTGGCCCCGACCGGGAGCTCGACCAGCCGCACCGGCCGGCTCTCCACGACGGCGGCGGACCCGAAGGGACCGTCCGGCGACTCCGCGGAGGGGTCGGCGGGGTCGATCGAGAACCTGTCCCCGGCGTAGACCGAGATCGAGGGCAGCACGGCCGCCAGACCGCGTACGGCCGTCGACTTCGCGGTCCCCTTCTCGCCACGGACCAGTACCCCGCCGATCTCCGGGGAGATGGTGGTCAGCACGAGCGCGAGGCCCATGTCGTCGAGGTCGTCCGCCTGGCAGCCGAGGACGGCAGAAAATGGGTAGTGCACCGGCATGAGAGGCTCCCGCTCCCTATCGCGTTGGATGGATGGACGCGAGGCCGGTCTTCGGACTTGTCGAGTCCCCGTGAGGGGGCTCGATTCACCGCAGCGGGCCTGTGCCGGAATCTCACCGGCTTCCCAGATTCTCCCCAGTCGGGGCACCTCGCGCCTGTGCGGTCACTGTAGCGTCTGGCCTCATGATCGTCGTGGTGGGCATCGGTGCCGGAGGTTGGGACGAGATCCCCGTACGTCACCAGCAGCTGATCCGGGAGTCCGCCGTCCTCCTCGGCGGCAAGCGTCATCTCGACCTCGTCCCGGACGTCCCCGGCCAGCGGCGCGAGCCCTGGCCCTCCCCGCTGCGCGAGGGCCTCCCGGCGCTGCTCGACGGCATCGGGGACGCGGTCGCCCTGGCTTCGGGTGACCCGCTGGTCTCTGGCATCGGCACGACGCTGATCACGCTCCTCGGCCGGGAGAACGTACGCATCGAGCCGGCCGTCTCCTCCGTCGCCCTCGCCCGCGCCCGGATGGGCTGGGCGGCCGAGACGTGCGTGGTCGTCAGCCTCGTCGGCCGCGACGTGTCGCTGGTCGCGCGCGAGCTCGCTCCCGGCCGCCGGATCCTGGCCCTCTCCGCCGACGAGGCGACCCCCGCCTCGGTCGCGATCCTCCTGGCCAAAGCCGGTTTCGGGGCCTCCACCATGACCGTGCTGGGAGAGCTGGGAGCGGACACGGAGAGCGCCCGGACCGCGACCGCCTCGACCTGGACGGGCGAGTCACCCCGGCTCAACATCGTGGCGATCGAGTGCGCCGGGGCATCCCTCTACGGCTGGTCCACCGGCCTCCCCGACGAAGCCTTCGAGAACGACGGCCAGCTGACCAAGCGGGACCTGCGGGCCTCGGCCCTGGCCCGCCTGGCGCCGGCTCCTGGGGAGCACCTGTGGGACGTGGGTGCCGGTGCCGGCTCGGTCGGGATCGAGTGGATGCGGGCGCATCCGACCTGCACCACGACCGCGATCGAAGGCAGCTCCGAGCGGGCGGCCAGGATCGCCCGCAACGCCGCCCGGCTCGGGGTTCCGGGACTGAGCGTGGTCGAGGGCCGTGCACCCGATGCCCTGGCCGGCCTCCCTGCCCCGGATGCGATCTTCATCGGCGGCGGCGCGACCCGCCCCGGCGTGCTCGACACCTGCCTCGCCGCCCTGCGCCCCGGCGGGCGCCTGGTGGTCCACGGCGTCACCCTGGAGACCGAGCAGCTCCTGGCGCGACAGCACGCCGAGCTGGGCGGCGAGCTGACCCGGATCTCGGTGGAGTCCGTCGACGCGATCGGCACCTTCCGCGGCTGGGCACCCCAGCGCACGGTCGTGCATTGGTCCTACAGCGCGCGTCAGCACTCGCGAGGTGTCGATCCGGTCAGTGGCCCGGAGATACTGACGGACTAGCCGAACTTCTCCTCGTGGACCACCGTCGAGAGCGGCGAGCGGTGGCGCCAGCCGAAGCGCTCCAGGTCGGGGACGTCGGGGAGGTCGGCGACGGGCCCGACGCAGAGCCAGGCGACGGGACGTACGCCCTCGGGCATGCCGACCAGGTCCCGCAGGAACTCCTCACGGTAGAAGCTGACCCAGCCGACGCCGAGTCCTTCGGCTGTGGCCGCGAGCCAGAGGTTCTGGATGGCGCAGACGACTGAGTAGAGGCCGGCGTCGGCGATGGCGTGGCGGCCGAGGACGTTGGGGCCGCCGCGGGTCGGGTCGTAGCCGACCACGATGCCCAGCCCGGACTCGCGGATGCCCTCGATCTTGATCCGGGAGAAGGTCTCGGCCCGCTCGCCGGCCAGGGTCGCGGCGAAGGTGTCGCGCTCGGTCGCGACGTGGGCGTGGAAGCGCTCGAGGCGGTCGGCGTCGCGTACGAGCACGAAGTCCCAGGGCTGCGACATGCCGACGCTCGGGGCGGCGTGGGCTGCGGAGAGGAGCCGCTCCAGAACGTCCGGAGCGACCGGCTCGCCGGTGAACTCCGCGCGCGTGTCCCGGCGGCGGTTGATGGCGTCGTAGAGGTCCATCAGGCACGCGCCTCCAGGTTTCGCGGGCGGGCCGCGTCGTAGAGGAACGACTCGCCCCCGTCGCGGGCCAGCGCGGGCCCGGCGAGGATCACAGCGGCCTGTCGCAGGCCGGCCTCCTCGACGGCGTCGCCGATCGTGGAGACCGTCCCGCGCAGGACCAGCTCGTCGGGCTGGCTGGCACGGTAGACGACCACGACCGGGCACTCGGGGCCGTAGTAGGGCAACAGCTCGGCCATCAGCTCGCGGGTGCGCCGGATCGCGAGGTGGAGCACGAGCGTGGCGCCGGTCGCGGCGTACGCGGCCAGGGACTCCCCCTCCGGCATGGCCGTCGACCGGGCCTGGGTCCGGGTGAGGACGACCGACTGCGCCACCAGCGGGACGGTCAGCTCCCGTCCCACGAGCGCTGCTGCCGCCGCGTAGGCGGGCACGCCCGGCGTGACGTCCCAGGGCACCCCGGCGGCATCGAGCCGCCGGGTCTGCTCCGCGACCGCCGAGTAGACCGACGGGTCGCCGGAGACGAGGCGTACGACCTGCTTGCCGCCCCGATGGGCGGCGACGATCTCGCCGACGATCTGGTCCAGATCGAGCTTCTGGGTGTCGACCAGCACGGCCGCGGGGCTGCAGTGTCCCAGCACCTCAGGGTCGAGGTAGGTGCCGGGATAGAGCACCACGTCGGCGGCCGCGAGCATCCTCGTCGCGCGCACGGTGAGCAGGTCAGCGGCGCCTGGACCGGCGCCGACGAAGTGGACGGCCTGCTGGCCGGTCACCGCACGTACCTCGGCGTCCAGACCTGCCCGGCCTCGGTGACCCGGGTCGAGCTCGCGCCTACGATGACCAGGCACTTCATGTCGATCGAGGCCGGATCCAGCTCGCCGAGAGTGGTCACGGTCAGCGACTCCTCGGCCCGCCCGACGTCGCGCCCGACTACGACCACGGTGTCCGGCTTGCGCTGCTCGAGGAGTACGTCGCGAGCCAGCCCGATCTGCTCGGTGCGCGAGCGCGAGGCCGGGTTGTAGATGGCCAGCACGAGGTCGGCGGCCGCGACCGCGCGCAGCCGGTCCTCGACGACGGACCACGGCTTGAGCCGGTCGGAGAGGGACATCACCGCGAAGTCGGCCCCGACCGGGGCGCCCGCCCGCGCGGCCACCGCCTGGACGGCGCTGACCCCGGGCAGCACCCGGACGCGTACGCCGGCGTAGGCCGGATCCTCGGCAGCCTCGAACACGGCTGACGCCATCCCGAAGACACCGGCGTCACCGCCAGAGACCACGGCGACCCGCTCCCCCGCGACCGCCAGGTCCAGCGCGTGCCGGGCCCGGTCGACCTCGACGGTGTTGCCCGACGCATGCCGCCGCAGGCCTTCGCGTTGCGGCACCCGGTTGACGTACGGCGCGTAGCCGACGACATGGCCGACCTCGGCCAGCGCCGAGCTGGCCTCGGGGGTCAGCCAGCCGTCGGGGCCCGGCCCGAGCCCGACGACCAGGACCTCCCCGCCGGTCGAGCCCGTCGAGACGCCCCCGCGCGCCGCCTCGACAGGCTCGACCGCGGGTAGCTCTTGCCGCAGCCGCGCCGCGGCAGGTGCGGGAGCCGTGTCTCCCGGCACCACGATGAGGGAGAAGTACGGCACGGAGGACGGGTCGACGTCGGCCACCGGAAGCCAGCGCTCCTCGGGCTGCGAGGCACGCTCGACGTACCAGGCACCCTCGAGCCGCCCGGCAGCCGCGAGCGCGGAACGAACCGCGGGGAAGGTCCGGCCGAGCTTCATGATGATCGCCGCCTCGGTGTCGGCCAGTCGACGGGCGAGCTCGGGCTCGGGCAGCGTTCCCGGCAGGACCGTGAGCACGTCGGTCTGGCGCACCAGCGGGGTGGAGACCGCGGCGGTGGCGGCTGCGAAGGCAGGGATCCCGGGGACCACAGAGGTCTGGTAGATCTCCTTGAACCGGTCGTGGAGATACATCGAGGAGCCGTAGAAGAGCGGGTCGCCCTCGGCGAGCAGGACGACGTCGCGGCCGGCGTCGAGGTGAGCGGA
Source organism: Nocardioides sp. NPDC059952 (assembly GCF_042730435.1). Classification (NCBI taxonomy): domain Bacteria; kingdom Bacillati; phylum Actinomycetota; class Actinomycetes; order Propionibacteriales; family Nocardioidaceae; genus Nocardioides; species Nocardioides sp. NPDC059952. The sequence goes on from NZ_JBHWLY010000054.1 coordinate 8,365, forward strand.
GAGCCGGACCGCGCAGGACTCGTAGAACTCGGCCATCGCCCCGACATAGCCGCCCGGGTGCGAGGTGGTCCCGGTGGTGACCGGGTAGCGCAGCTCCTCCTCGATCGCCTCCGCTGGGATCAGGGACGACGCGATCCGGCGGGCGTGGGACTGCTTGCGCACCCCGGCGTGGTAGGCGACCACGGATGCCGCGCCGACGATCCGGGCGGCCTTGAGGGTGATCAGCTCGGGGTCGCCCGGGCCGATCCCGACGACGGTGAAGCTCCCACGGATCGGAGTGCTCATTCCTGCTCCTGGGCGAGTGCGTTGAGGGCGGAGGAGGTCATCGCGGAGCCGCCACGGCGACCCCGGACGGTGACGAAGGGGATGTCGATCCCGTGATCGGCGGCGAACGAGGCGAGCGCCTCCTTGGACTCGGCCGCGCCGATGAAGCCGACCGGACAGCCGACGATCGCGGCCGGCCGCGGGCCGCCGTCGAGGATCATCTCGAGCAGATGGAAGAGCGCCGTCGGGGCGTTGCCGATGGCGACCACCGCACCCTCGAGGTAGGGCTCCCACAGGGACAGCGCGGCGGCGGTGCGGGTCGTCCTCCACATCCGGGCCAGCTCCGGGACCCGGTCGTCACCGAGCATGCAGAGCACCTCGTTCTCGCGCGGGAGCCGGCTGCGCGTGACCCCGGTCGCGACCATCGTCGCGTCGCACAGGATCGGCGCCCCGGCCTCCAAGGCACCCCGCGCGGCTTTCACCAGGCCGGGGTGGATGTCCAGATCGGCGGCGAGGTCGACCTGCCCGCTGCCGTGGATCATCCGCACCGCGAGCCGCTCGGCGTCGGCCGGGACCGCGGAGAGGTCGGCCTCGCGCCGGATGGTCGCGAAGGAGTCGACGTAGATCGCCGGACCCTGGTCGATGTAGTCGTAGCGCCGGGTCGGACGGACCTGCGGTGAGGGCACGAGTACGCCGCGCCACGGCGTCACCACGAGCGATGGCGCCCGCTCGGCCAGCGCCGTGACCGCCGCCCGGTCCAGCGTCCCCTCGGCAAAGCCGACGTGCTCGCCGCCGGGCACCTCACCGAAGCCGAGCTCCGTGGCCGGCGCCGGCACCCGGGCGTCGGCCGCGACCGGCTCGACCATCGGTGCGTCGAGCTCGGCGACATGCCAGGGCGCGGACGGCCCCTCGCCGCGTACGTCCAGGAAGCGGGCAGCGAGCGAGACCAACCGGTAGGCGGCCTCGGCGAGCGGCACGACCGGCCCCCACGAGCCACCGACCCGGAGCTGACCCTCAGCCGCGGAGAGCGCCACCACGCCCAGGTCGCACTCCCGCGAGACCAGGTCGCCGCGGCCGTCGTCGAGCACGAAGAGGAACCGCCCCGGCAGCGCGGCCAGACGGGGCGAGGCGCACAGCAGCCGGTCCAGCGACGCCGCGACGCCGCGCAGGTCGGCCCGTCCGCCGGCGAGCCCGGTCTGCGGGGAGACCATCACGTTGCGTACGAGCTCATGGGTCTGCGCCGGCACCAGACCGGTCGCCTTCAGGGCGGTGAGTACCTCACCCGGGAGCGCGCCGTCGACGGAGGGCAGGCCGCGCACCTGCAGGTTGGCGCGGCCGGTGAGATGGATTCGTCCGTCGCCGTAGGTCTCCGCCACGGAGATCAGCGAGAGCAGCGCGGCGGAGGAGACGGACCCGCCGATCAGGCGCAGCCGCACCAGCAGGCCGTCCTCGGCCGCCCACGGACGACCGACTCCGGGGCACCGGTCGGTTCGGACTCGCGACATCAGGACACCTGCTCTGCGTCATGTGCCCTTGCGCGGGGCACGTGGTGACCTGGCGGCGGATGCCGCCAGAGCCAGCAGGTCTTCGGACTCGGAATCGATCGGAGCGGAGCGCCTTCCCGGAGCCAGGCTCCAGTGACTGCCCTCCTCGGAAGGAGTGCGTGCCCCGCCCGTCATCCTCACCGCTGCGCGTCAGTCCCGGACTTTCACCGGGTTCCCTGACCCCATCAGGCATGGAGTACGACTGGCAGGGCGAGACTACCCACTTGCGGACACGGCACCGAATTGCTCGCCCTCCGGCCGCCGGTTGTGCCAGGGTTCGCCTACTCGGAACCTCCCGGCGCCACCCCACAGATGGAGTCCCCCGTGACAGGCTCGGTTCATCGGCAGCTGCTCGTTCTCGCGCCCATCTCGGCGCTCGCACTCAGCCTGACGGCCTGCGCCACGACCTCGGAGTCGACGGTCTCGATCGGTCTGGTGGTGCCGACCTCCGGCGTCCACAAGTCGATCGGCACCGACATGTCCCGGGGCTTCGACCTCTACCTCGATCAGCACGGCGGGAAGCTCGGCGGCCGGCTGATCGACGTCGTCGAGGCCGACGAGGGCGACCGGACCGAGATCGGCGTCGCCGCGGTGACCAGGCTGATCCAGGACGACGAGGTCCAGGCGGTCGTCGGGGTGGTGAGCTCGGAGACGGCGCTGGCGGCCAAGGACGTGGCGATCAACAGCGAGACGCCGCTGATCGTGACCGGCGCCGGTGCCGACGGGTTCGCCGACGGGTCCGACTACCTGTGGCGTACGTCCTCGACCAACACGGACCTGGGCAGCGCGCTCGGGAAGGCGGTCGCCCAGGGAACCGACCGGGGCTCGGCGTACGTCATCGGCTCCGACGACGCAACCGGTCATGAGTTCTCCGACAGCTTCATGATCGCCCTCGAGGCGTCCGGCAGCACCGTGGCGGGTCAGAGCTACACCCCGGCGGGGGTGACCGAGGAGTGGTCGGGGCTCTTCGACAAGGTGGAGGAGTCGGGCGCGGACGCGATCTTCGCCGCCTATGCCGGGAAGGAGGCGGAGGCGTTCGTGACGCAGTACCGCGAGTCGGGTCTGGCCAAGCGAATCCGGCTCTACGGCCCGGGGTTCCTCACCGAGGGCGACGTGCTGTCCGCGCTGGGCGGCGCGGCATCCGGCGTGCGGACCGCGCTGCACTACAGCGACACGATGGACTCGCTGATGAACGACGCCTTCGTGAAGGACTACCGCAAGGCGTACGACGCCACCCCGACGGTCTACTCGGTGCAGGCCTACGACGCCGCGGCCGCGCTCGACAAGGCGCTCGGCCTCTCCGATGACGTCAACCGCAACGAGATCGCCGACTCCCTCGGGTCGGTCGGCACCATCGTCAGCCCCCGCGGGAACTGGTCCTTCGACCCCAACCACAACCCCGACCAGCCCTACTTCCTGCGGGTGGTCAGGGGCACTGCCGACGGCCCCCGCAACGTGGTCCTGCAGGAGATCACCTCACCGGGCAGCTGACTCCGACCGCAGCTCGGCCCGGGTCGCGGCCAGCTCCTCGCGTACGGCGGTGAGGTCCTCGCGCATCGAGGTGAGGACGGCCATCATCTCGGCGTCGGACTCCTCCTCGTGCTCGGCGAGGGTCTCGACGCTCTCCATGCCGGAGACGACCACGGCGAGGAAGAGATTGAGGACCGCGAAGGTCATCACCAGGATGAAGACGACGAAGAAGATCCAGGCGGAGGGGTCCTCGGCCATCACCTCGCGGGCGATGTCGGGCCAGGCCTCCCCGGTCATGGTCTGGAACAGCGTGAACGCACTGGTGCCGAGGTCGCCGAAGTACTCCGGAGCGATCGAGCCGTAGAGGTTGGTCGAGATGACCACCGCGACGTACATCATCAGCCCCAGCAGCCCAGCGACCGCGCCCATCCCCGGCACCGCTTTGATCAGGCCGTCGACGACGCGACGCATGGACGGGACCGAGTTGACCAGGCGCAGCACGCGCAGGATCCGCAGCGCCCGCAGCACCGACATCGGTCCGGTCGCTGGCACCAGCGCGATCGCGACGATCACGGTGTCGAAGATGTTCCACGGGTCGAGGAAGAACCTGGGGCCGTACGCCACCAGCCGCAGCACCAGCTCGACGACGAAGACCCCGAGGAGCACGCTGTCGAGCAGCGCCAGCTCGTGGGCGAGATGTTCGGGGACCATCGTCTCCACGCCGAGGACCACCGCGTTGAGGATGATCACCCCGATGATCACCTTCTGAAAGGTGTCGTCATCGACCAGCGCGCGGATCCGCCCGCGCACCGAGATGTCTTCCGAACCCATGTTCGCTTCGTCCTCCTGTGACCCGTGACAGCGGCCGGAGCCTAGCTGGTCGCCAGGTGGACGGCGAGGCCGAGGCCGGCGAGACCGACCAGCCAGCGCAGCGGGCGCTCGGGGGCGACCCGGACGATCGCCGGCCCCAGGAAGCCGCCGATCACGGCACCCGCTCCGAGGGCGATCGCGGCCGGCCAGCTCACTGGAGCGAAGAAGACGTACGCGATCGCGGCAGTGCCGTTGGCCACGCCGGTGGCGACGTTCTTGACCGCGTTGGTGATCGCGAGGGCCTCGGTGCGCTCGAGCACGAGGACGGCCAGCGCGATGATCCCGACGCCGGCGCCGAAGTAGCCGCCGTAGATGCCGAGCACGAACACGATGACGCCCCAGCCGAACCCGCGGGCCAGGGTACGTCGCTCCTCGACACCTGCCGGGGACGCCTGCCGTGGTGGCCGCGCGGCTGCGCGGGCCGCGGCCCAGGCCCGGATCCGGTCGCGGAGCAGCAGGAGCACCGCCCCGGCGCCGACGAGCCAGGGCACCACCGTCTCGAACGCCTCGGCCGGCGTGGTGAGCAGAAGAGCAGCGCCGACTGCTCCGCCGAGGAAGGAGGCCAGGGCCAGCCAGGCGATCCTTCTGCCCTGGCCGCGCAGCTCGCGCCGCGACCCTGCGATGGTGCCGCCGGTGACGCCGAACATGGCCACCGTGTTGGTGACGTTGGCGACGACCGGCGGCAGCCCCGCGGCCAGCAGGGAGGGGTAGCTGACCAGCGAGGCCAGACCGGCCACCGAACCGGTCAGGCCCGCGCCGACGCCGGCGAGCAGGAGCCAGGCGAGCTCGGCGCTCACCGGGCCGACACTCGCGCTGCCTCCGCGCTCACCGGACCAGGCACGGGCGCTTGGGGTCGAACGTCCACCCCGGCACCAGGTACTGCATGGCGACGCCGTCGTCACGTACGCCGAGCCCGTGCTCGAGGTAGAGCTCGTGCGCGGCCGCGACCCGGTCGTGGTCGAGCCGGATCCCGAGCCCGGGCGCGTCCGGGACCGCGACTGCACCGTCGCGGATCTCCAGCGGAGACTCGGTCAGACCCTGGCCGTCCTGCCAGATCCAGTGGGTGTCCAGCGCGGTGATCTCCCCCGGCGCGGCGGCGCCGACGTGGGTGAACATGGCCAGTGAGACGTCGAAGTGGTTGTTGGAGTGGGAACCCCAGGTCAGCCCGAAGTCGTGGCACATCTGGGCGACGCGGACGGAGCCGGACATGGTCCAGAAGTGCGGGTCTGCGAGAGGGATGTCGACGGCGTTGGTGCGGATCGCGTGGGACATCTGGCGCCAGTCGGTGGCGATCATGTTGGTCGCGGTACGCAGCCCGGTGGCGCGCTTGAACTCGGCCATGATCTCGCGCCCCGAGTAGCCGCCCTCGGCGCCGCAGGGGTCCTCGGCGTACGCGAGCACGTCGTCCTTGCCCTCGAGGAGCCGGACCGCGTCGGCGAGCAGCCAGCCACCGTTGGGGTCGAGGGTGATCCGGGCGTCGGGGAACCGCTCATGGAGCGCGGTCACCGCAGCGACCTCCTCCTCACCGGCGAGGACACCGCCCTTGAGCTTGAAGTCGGCGAAGCCGTAGCGGGCCTGAGCGGCCTCGGCGAGACGTACGACGGCCTCGGGGGTCAGCGCGACCTCCCTGCGGACGCGGTCCCACTCGTCGGCGGCGTCCGGCTCCCGCAGGTAGGGCAGGTCGGTCTTGTCGGGGTCACCGACGTAGAAGAGGTAGCCGAGCATCGGCACGCTCTCGCGCTGCTGGCCGTCGCCGAGCAGCTCGGCGACCGGAACGCCCTGGGCCTGACCTGCGAGATCGAGGAGCGCGGACTCCAGCGCGGTGACGGCGTGGACGGTCGTACGCAGGTCGAAGGTCTGGGCCCCGCGACCGCCGGCGTCGCGGTCGGCGAAGCGCTCCGCGACCTGCCGCAGCAGGGTGCGGTAGCGGGTGACCGGTTGCCCCACGAGCAGCTCGGCAGCCTCCTCGATGGTGCGGCGGATCGGCTCGCCGCCCGGGACCTCGCCGACGCCCTCGCGGCCCTCGGAGTCGGTGAGGATCGCGATGTTGCGGGTGAAGAACGGCGCGTGTGCGCCGCTGAGGTTGAGCAGCATCGAGTCGTGGCCCGCAACCGGGACGACCTCGACCTTCCCAATGGTGGGCACAGTGGTGGTGAGGCTCATGGCAGCTGCAGCTCGCCGTCGACGCGGCGGGCGAGGTGCCACGGGTTGTCGTCGCGTACGGCCTCCGGGAGGAGGGCGGCAGGTACGTCCTGGTAGGCGACAGGGCGCTGGAAGCGCTCGATCGCGAGGCTGCCGACCGAGGTGGTGCGGGAGTCGGAGGTGGCCGGGAACGGGCCGCCGTGGACCATCGCGTGGCCCACCTCGACGCCCGTGGGCCAGCCGTTGAAGAGGATCCGTCCGGCCTTGACCTCGAGCGCGGAGACGACCTGCGCCGCCGCCTCGTTGTCGGCTTCGGTGGCGTGGACGGTCGCGGTGAGCTGGCCCTCGAGAGAGGCCAGGCTGGGCAGCAGGTCCTCGACGGAGTCGAAGCGGACGACGACGCCGGAGGCACCGAAGACCTCGTCGGTCACGCCGGCGAGGCGGGCGGCCTCGACGATCTGGGGCGCGGGGGCGTCGGTCTCCCCGGCGGTGCCCTCGCCGACGACGGTCACGCCGTCGGTGGCGCGGAGGGCGGCGGTGCCCTTCTCGTAGGCGGCGGCGATGCCGGAGGTCAGCATGGTCGCGCCGATGGCCTCGGCGGTGGCCCGGCCGGCGGCGGCCAGGAAGGCGTCCCCCGCCTCGCTCTTCGGGAGGAAGAGCAGGCCGGGGTTGGTGCAGAACTGGCCGGAGCCGAGGGTCAGCGAGCCGACGTAGGCGGCGGCGAGCGCATCTGTGTCGCCCTCGAGAGCCCCGGGAAGGATGACGACCGGGTTGATCGAGGACATCTCGGCGTAGACCGGGATCGGTTCGGGCCGGGCCGCCGCAGCCGCGGCGATCGCCAGCCCGCCGCCGCGGGAGCCGGTGAAGCCGACGGCCTTGATCCGCGGGTCGACCACGAGGGCCTGGCCGAGCTCGATGCCGCCCTTGAAGTCGGTGTCGAGGAGGAAGGAGAAGGTGCCGGCGTGCAGCCCGGCCTTCTCGACCGCGCGGGTGATGGCCTGCGCGACCAGGTAACCGGTGAGCGGGTGCGCCGGGTGGCCCTTGACCACCACGGGGCAGCCCGCGGCCAGCGCCGAGGCGGTGTCGCCGCCGGCGGTGGAGAAGGCGAGCGGGAAGTTGCTGGCACCGAAGACCGCCACCGGACCCAGCGCGATCTGGCGCTGGCGGATGTCGGCCCGCGGGAGCGGGGTCCGGTCCGGGAGCGCCGGGTCGATGCGTACGCCCAGGTGGTCGCCGCGTCGCACGACGCCGGCAAACATCCGGAGCTGACCGGTCGTGCGGCCGACCTCGCCGCTGATCCGGCCCTCGGGCAGGTGCGACTCGGCGACGGCGGCCTCGACGATCTCGGCCCGGGCCCCCTCGATCTCGGCGGCGACGGCTTCGAGGAAGTCCGCCCGGGCTTCGGGGGAGGTGGCGCGGTAGCCGGCGAAGGCCTCCGCCGCGGCGCTGGTGGCCGCGGTGACGTCAGGCTGCTCGGAGTCGGCTCCGGCGATGATCGAGCGGTAGGTCATGGTCCCTTTCCTATCGGGTCGGTCTCTGCTGGTCTCGGGCCGGTCAGGAGATCCGGGCGATCAGGTCGCGCAGCTCGGCGACCTCGTCCTCGCGCAGGTCGGTCAGCGGCGGGCGGACCGGGCCGGCGGGTCGGCCGATCGCGGCCAGACCGGCCTTGACGATCGACACGGCGTAGCCGGCCGTACGGTCCCGGATGTCGAGGTAGGGGATCACGAACTCGTTGAGACGACGGTAGACCTCGTCGCGGTCCTGGGCGCGTACGGCATCGTAGAACTCGATCGCCCACTGCGGCGCGAAGTTGAACAGCGCCGAGGAGTAGGTGCTCACGCCGAGCTGGAGCAGCGGCAGCGCGAACGTCTCCGCCGTCGGCAGGCCGCCGATGTAGATGAGCCGGTCGCCGACCCGGGCGTAGGTGCGGGTCATCTGCTCGATGTTGCCGATGCCGTCCTTGAAGCCGATCAGCGTGGGGTTGCGCTCGGCCAGCTGTGCCACGGCCTCGTCGCGCAGCACCGCGTTGGCGCGGCTGTAGACGATGACGCCGAGGCCGGTCGCCTCGCAGACCCGGCTCGCGTGCTCGACCAGACCCGCCTGGCCCGCCTCGGTGAGGTAGGGCGGCATCAGCAGGATCCCGTCGGCGCCCGCGGCCTCGGCCGCCTTCGCCTGCGCCACCGCGTTGGCGGTGCTGCCCGTCGCCGGCGCCAGCACCGGCACCGCTCCGGCGACCTCGCCGACCGCGGCGCGTACGACCTGGTCGGTCTCCTCCGGGTTCAGCGAGAAGCCCTCGCCCGTCCCGCCTGCGGCGAAGAGGCCAGCGACCGGGAACTCGGCCTGCCAGCTCAGGTGCTTGCGGTAGCCCTCTTCGTCGAACTGGAGGTCCTCGGTGAAATGGGTGACCGGGAACGAGAGGAGCCCACTCTTGAGCTGGGCGGCCAGGTCGGTCGGGCTGTACTCGGTCACGAGTCACGTCCTTCAGGTGTTGGTGATGCGGGTGGTGACCATCACGTTATGAACGTTCGATGATGCTTGTCCAAGCCCGAATTTGAATCTAGTGATGCTTTGGGGGCATCACATTTGGAGGTACGTGGGGTTGGTCTACATCTGTCTCGGACTCTGTCTCGGGGTGGTCGGGGCCGCCGACCCTTTCTCTGAGGGTCTTCTCGACGGACCCCGGAGTAAAGGACGGCCTGCGGCCGCCGGCTTCGCCGGCCGCTATCGCGGTCCTTGACACCGGGGCCCGTCGAGAAAATATTTGGCTGGCTATCGGGGCGGCGGCCCGGGTGTGGCGCAGCGGAATCCTGCTGGGGAGGTGGGGCTTGTGGGGGTGGACGGGTGGCCCTTCGGGCCACTTACCATCCACAGGAGCGATGCCGTTCGCTCACCGCGAAACTGGCTTTTGACCTGCACCTATGGGTGGTTAGATATCCATTCGAAGCGTAGAATCAGAAACATCACGACACACCTCTAAGGGAGGGTATGCGATGAGTCTCGGCCGCGACATCGACCACTGGGGCACCAACCCCGGCGACGCGATCGACGCCGCCCTGCAGGCCATCGAGACTGCCCTCCACGACCTCCTCTCGAGTGACCCCGCGTATTGGCGCACCGGGCAGAAGAAGGACCTGCTGGAACGGTTGGAGAAGCTCCAGGCCCAACAGGCCGCGTTAAAGCTCCGGGTCCTGGCCACGGCCGGCGATATCGCCGAGGAGACCGGCGCCAAGGACGCCTCCGGGTGGCTGCGGACCGAGCTCCTCGTCGACAAGACCATCGGATGCGCCCAGGTGAAACTCGCCACCGCGGTCGCCAAGTACGACCTGGTCGCAGCCGGGCTGGCTGAGGGTGTGGTATCCCAGGACAAGGCCCGGGTGATCACGAAGGCGCTCGACGCCATCGAGACCGACCCGGCCGCCAGCGTCGAGCACCTGAGTCTCGCCGAGAAGCTCCTGGTCGACTACGCCACCCGGTTGACGGCCAACGAGCTGAAGATCGTCGGGAAACGGATCCTGGCCGAGATCGACCCAGCCCGGTTCGAGGAAGCCGAGGCGAAGGCGCTGCAGCGCGAGGAGGACCACGCCCAACGGCGCACGTTCTATTCCTCGCACGACAACGGTGACGGCACCGTCGACATCCACGCCCGGGTCTCTCGTGCGGTCGGGGTCCGACTGCGGACCATGCTCGACTCCCTGGCCCAGCCCCGGAAGTGGTCCGCCGAGGACAAGGGCCGCAAAAGCCCCCTACGACCGCCTCCTCGGCCAGGCCTTCGCCCGCGTGGTCGAGACCTACGACGTCGACCAGCTGCCCCGCCACGGCGGTCACGCCACCACGGTCTTCATCACGATGAGCGTCGAGGACCTCCGCAAGGATCTCGGCACCGCATCTCTCGGGTTCGACGGTGACCAGATCACCGCCGCCGAGGCCCGCCGCCTGGCCTGCAACGCCAACCTCGTCCCCGCCGTCCTCGGCACCAACTCCGAGGTATTGGACCTGGGTCGTACCGCCCGGCTGGCGCATCCGATCCAACACCGAGCATTGCGGCTACGCGATCAAGGTTGCCAAGCCGAAGACTGCGACGCCCCCGCCGCCTGGACCGAGGCCCACCACCTCAAACCCTGGTCCGAAGGCGGGAGAACAGACCTGGGAAACATGGTCCTGTTGTGTCCCAGCGACCACCGCCGCATCCACGACGCCGGCGCTGAGTATGAGCGACTCCCGGACGGACAGATCCGGTTCACTCGACGAACCTGAACTGGTCGTACCCGAACAAGACCACCCCACCACACACGTCCTTCGCCCCTATGCGTCCGCGCCCGCTGAGACGATCGGTGCGCGCTTCCCTGACCCCGGTAGGACTGACCGTCGTCGAACCACTGCCAGCCCTCGAACCGGCGAAGATCGCCGGCCCGGTGCCGATCACCGGACCGCACCCGAGCTCGACGCGGGACCGTGCTGCGCGGGAACGTGCCCCGGTCTGGTCGCGCACCACGCCTGGATGGGGCTACCGCCTGGATGGGGCTACCCCACTGCTACAGATGCTGCCCCAAGCCACGGTGAGGTCCCACGCTCCGCAGCAGAGGGACCAACATCTCGGCGGGGCACAGTGCACAGTGCCCGCAGCGTCGCCGCTGTCACCGTCCGTGCCGCTAGGCAGCCAACCCACTACCCGCCCCGCGCTACCCAGGCTTGTGAATCCTTCACAAGGTGTCATCGTCTTGTAAAAGGCCCGAGACCCCGCCATCCCCCTCAGGGACATCGACGCCAATTCCCAAGCCCGTACCCACCTCAAGGAATCCGCGCCAAACCCCGCCGCCGACCCGATAACCAGCCAAAATTCTCGACGGAGCCCGGTGTCAAGGACCGCGAAGCGGCCGGCGAAGCCGGCGGCCGCAGGCCGTCCTTTACTCCGGGATCCGGCGAGAACACCCTCCGTAACGGGTCGGCGGCCACCAGCCCATGCGAAACCGCACCCCGCGAAAGCCGCCCCTCACCAACCCACCTACCGATTCATCTCGACGATCGCATCCAGCACCCGCCGAACGACCGGACTGACAGACCCCCGAGCCCAGATCGCATGGAGCTCGACCGGCCGCTCGGGATCCTTGTCGAGACGGGTGTCGCCGCCGCCGTGCTCGATGGGGCGGAAGACGACACCTTCGACGTGCAGCGAGCTGGCCGAGACCGGGACGAAGCCGACGCCACGCTCGGCGGAGACCAGGAGCATGGCGGTGAGGACCTGGTGCACGCGCTGCTCGATGCGGGGGTGGGCGTTGGCCAGGAAGCGTACGGAGAGCTCGTGGAAGTAGCGGGACTGCTGGGGGTGGTAGCCGATGACGGGCTGGCCCTCGAAGTCCTCCGGCGTCAGCGGTCGGTCGATCTCGGCCAGGGGGTGGCCTTGCGGGAGCACGGCCATCAGCGGCTCCCGGGAGATGACCCTCGAGGAGAGCAGCTCGGTGTCGAAGGGCGGGCGGGCCAGGCCGATGTCGATCTCGCCGTGGCGGATGCCGTCGACCTGCGCCAGGGTGACCCGCTCGGAGAGCCGCACCTCGACATCCGGGAGCTCGACGGTGAGGCGGCGCAGCAGGGGCCCCAGGATCGAGATCGCCGAGACCGCGGTGAAGCCGAGCCGGACCATGCCGGCCGCTCCCGCATCCACCCGACGGGCCAGGTCGCCGGCGCTCTCGACCAGGTTGAGCATCCGGTACGCCTCGTCGAGGAAAGCCGCTCCCGCACCCGTCAGAGCGACCCGGCGATTGTCCCGCTCGAGCAGCTGCGCGCCGACGGCCTTCTCCAGCTTCTGGATCTGTCGCGACAGCGGCGGCTGCGTCATCCGCAGCCGCTCGGCGGCCCGGCCGAAGTGAAGCTCCTCGGCGACCGCCACGAAAGAGCGCACCTGGTCGAGCGTGATCATCGGGCCAGAGTAGACCACGATGCACCAGGTGGAACACTCTATGCCGAAACGGGCTTGGACCGGTATCGCTAAGACTCTTAGTGTCGGTGGTCACACGACGTCGGGCCATCCCCTGCCACCACCAGCCCGGCCACCAGGACCTAGGAGCAACGATGCGTACGACCACCCACCTTCTCGCCGCGACGGCCGGCGTCGCGGCCCTGGCCCTCTCCGCCTGCGGAGTCTCCAACACCACCGGAGGCAGCGGGGACGGCGAGGAGTATCCCGCCGGCAACGTCGAGATGTACGTCGGTGCCTCGGCGGGCGGCTCCAGCGACCTGATCAGCCGGGCGGTCTCCAAGGGCCTCTCCGACGAGCTCGGCGCCTCGTTCCCGGTGATCAACCTGGAGGGCGCCAACGGTGCGCTCGCCGCCAACAAGGTCGCCAAGGCCAAGGCCGACGGTCAGACCATCGCGATCCAGAACGCCTCCCTGTTCGCGATCACGCCGCTCGCGGTCAGCGAGGACGAGGCCACCGACCTCGGCGACTTCGACGTCGTCCAGGGTGTCTCCCGTGACGACTACGTCATGGTCACCGGCCCGAAGAGCGGCTTCAAGACGCTCGACGACATCAAGGCCGCGAAGAAGAAGGTCACCTACGGCACCACCGGCGTCGGCACGGGCGCGCAGCTCTCCTGCGGCCTGACGTACGGCTCGGCCGGCGTCGAGGCCGAGGCCGTTCCGTTCGACGGCGGCGCCCCGGCACTGACCGCGGTGCTCGGCAACCAGGTCGACACCGCCTGCATCCAGGTCGGCGAGGCGATCGAGAACATCGAGTCCGGCAAGCTGACCCCGCTGAGCGTCTTCGGTCCCGAGCGGGTCGACTTCCTGCCGGACGTCCCGACCGCCAAGGAGCAGGGCCTCGACGTCGAGGTCGCGCAGTACCGCTTCATGACCGTCCCGAAGGGCACCCCGGACAACGTCAAGGACGCCATCGCCGAGGCGATGCAGGCGACGTTCAAGACCGAGGAGTACCAGGCCTTCAACAAGCAGAACAGCCTCACCCCGATGGAGATCTCGGGCGACGAGGTGGTGACCCAGCTCGAGGAGGACAAGAAGCGGTTCGCCGACCTGGTCGAGCAGTACGGTCTCAACCTCGGCGCGAGCTGACCCTCCCCCACACGACGAAGGCAAGACGATGAGCGACGAACGCACCCCAACTCCTGACCAGGACATCTTGGCCGAGATCCAGGCCGAGGTGGCCCATGACCTGGAGGAGGAACGACCTCCTTCGGGCGGACCGGTCTACCAGTTGGTGGGTGCGCTCGTCGTTCTCGTCGTCGGCATCGGCGGCGCGGTGCTCTCCTACGGCTACGGCCTGGGTACGCTGCGCCAGCCCGGCGCCGGGATGTGGCCGTTCATCGTCAGCATCGCCATCACCGCGATGGCCGCAGCGCTGCTCGTCGTCGGCCGCGGGCTGACCGACAGCGAGAAGTTCACCCGCTCCAGCGTGCTTCCCGCCGTCGGCCTGGTCACCTTCATCGGGCTGGCCCTGCTGATGCCGGTGATCGGCTTCGAGATCCCGTCGCTGCTGCTGTGCGTCGTCTGGCTGAGGTTCCTCGGCGGCGAGTCGTGGCGCAGCACGATCATCACGTCGGTCCTCACGGTCGCCGCCTTCTACTTCCTGTTCCTCTACGGGCTGCGCATCCCGCTGCCCCACCTGTTCTGAGCGGAGCCCCCCAGTGGACGTCAACGCATTCCTCGACGGCTTCGGGCTCGTCACCGAACCGCAGAACCTGCTCTACTGCCTGATCGGCGTGCTCATCGGCATGCTGATCGGCGTGCTCCCCGGCCTCGGGCCGGCGGCCACGATCGCCATCCTGCTGCCGATCACCTACAGCATCGATCCGGTCTCCGCGATCATCATGCTGGCCGGCATCTACTACGGCGCCCAGTACGGCGGCACGATCACCTCGGTGCTGCTCCGGCTGCCGGGTGAGGCCTCATCGGTCGTCACCGTCTTCGACGGCTTCGCCCTCGCCAAGCAGGGCAAGGCCGGCACGGCCCTCGGCATCGCCGCGATCGGCTCCTTCGTCGGAGCGACCGTCTCCATCCTCGGCCTGACCCTGGTGGCCCCGGTGATCGCCGGGTGGGCGCTCAACTTCGGTGACCCGGAGTACGCAGCCTTGGCCCTGCTGGGCGTCCTGCTGGTCGCCACGATCGGCAACGGCAACAAGCTCAAGGCGATGATCGCCGCCGCGCTCGGCCTCCTGCTGGCCACCGTGGGCCGTGACAGCTTCACCGGCGCCGAGCGGTTCACCTTCGGCAGCCTGCAGCTGACCGAGGGCATCGACTTCGTGGTCGTCGCGATGGGTCTCTTCGGCGTCGGCGAGATCCTCTACAACCTCGAGGAGCGCCACGGGAAGCCCCACGTACCCGCCGCCGTGGCCAACATCTGGCCCTCCCGCAAGGACCTCAAGCAGTCCTCCGGCGCGATCGGCCGCGGCTCGGTGATCGGCTTCGTCCTCGGCGTGCTGCCCGGCGGTGGCGCGGTGATGTCCTCCCTGGCCGCGTACGCCACGGAGAAGCGCATCGCTAAGAACCCCGAGCGCTTCGGGCGCGGTGCCATCGAGGGCGTCGCGGCTCCCGAGACCGCCAACAACGCCGCCGCGACCTCCTCGTTCATCCCGCTGCTGACCCTCGGCATTCCGGCCAACGCGTCGATGGCGATGCTCTTCGGTGCCCTGCTCATCCTCGGCATCTCGCCCGGTCCGCAGCTGGTCGAGGAACGCCCCGACCTGTTCTGGGGCGTCATCAACTCGATGTACATCGGCAACCTGATCCTGCTCGTCCTGAGCATCCCGCTGGTCGGCATCTTCGTACGCATCCTGCGGGTGCGCCCGGCGATCCTGGCCCCGATCACCGCGCTGATCACGATCCTGGGCGTCTACACGATCAACAACTCCACCTTCGACATCTTCGTGATGATCGCCTTCGGCCTGATCGGCTACCTGATGAAGAAGGTGGGCTTCGAGCCCGGCCCGATGGTGCTCGCCTTCGTCCTGGGCTCGATCGTGGAGGACGGGGTACGCCGCTCGATGCTGATCTTCGACGGGGACCCGACCGGGTTCTTCACCCGCCCGATCTCGGGCACCATCCTGGCCGCCTTCGTCCTGGTCGCCCTCTGGCCCGCCGCCAAGGCGATCCTGGGCCGGCGCAAGACCGCCACCGTCGCCGCGGCCCCGGCCGAGCGCGACGACGTCGACACCCCGACCCGCTGAGCCCGACCCGCTGAGAGAGGCACACACCATGACCATCCTGATCGGCTACGTACCCACACCGGTAGGTGAGGCGGCCCTCGAGGCCGGCCTGGCCGAGGCGGCGGCCCGCGGCGACGACGTCGTCATCGTCAACAGCCCGCGCCGCGGCGCCACCGTGGACACCGACCTCGTCGACGAGGCCGCGGCCGCGAAGCTCGTCGCCCGCGCCGCCGAGGCCGGGGTGAGCGCTCGCGTCGACCACACCACGCACGGCGCCGACGTCGTGGAGACGTTCGACGGTCTGGTCGCCTCGACCGGCGCCCGGCTGATCGTGATCGGGCTGCGCCGCCGCTCGCCGGTCGGCAAGGCGCTGCTGGGCAGCGACGCCCAGCGCATCCTGCTCGACGCCGGTGTGCCCGTCCTCGCCGTGAAGCCGACCGCATGAGCGCCGGCCTCAACGCCAGCCGGATCTCGAAGGTCGTCGTCACCCCGGTCGCGTTCGCCGACCCGCCGCTGCTCAACGTGGTCGGCGTCCACCAGCCGTGGGCGCTGCGCGCGATCGTCGAGCTGCACACCGACACCGGCCTGGTCGGGCTCGGGGAGACGTACGCCGACGAGACCCACCTCGCCCGCCTCGACGCCGTCGCCGCCGCCCTACCCGGACGGGACCCCTACGACACCCACGGCCTGCGCCGGCTCGTCGTCGACGTGCTCGGCAAGGAGACCGGCGGGGCGGGTGCCTCCTTCGGGGGCATGCTCGACGTCTCCTCCGCGGTCGACACGGTCTACTCCCCCTTCGAGGTCGCCTGCCTCGACCTGGTCGCCCGCGAGGCGGGCCGTCCGGTGAGCGACCTGCTCGGCGGCGCGGTGCGCGACCGGGTGCCGTTCAGCGGCTACATGTTCTACAAGTGGGCCGGCCACCCCGGCCAGCCGGACGACGCGTGGGGCGAGGCGCTGAACCCCGAGCAGATCGTCGCGCAGGCGAAGCGCCTGGTCGACGGCTGGGGCTTCGGCTCGCTCAAGCTGAAGGGCGGGGTGTTCCATCCCGACGAGGAGTGCGCCGCGATCGAGGCGCTCCGCGATGCCTTCCCCGAGCTGCCGCTGCGGCTCGACCCCAACGGCGCCTGGACCCCGGAGACCTCGGTCAAGGTCGCCGAGCGGCTGGCCGGCGTCGTGGAGTATCTCGAGGACCCCACCCCCGGGATCGAGGGGATGGCGCAGGTCTCGGCCCGCACCGACGTACCTCTGGCCACCAACATGTGCGTGATCGCCTTCGAGCACCTCAAGCCGGCGATCGCGGCGGACGCGGTCCAGATCGTGCTCTCCGACCACCACCTGTGGGGCGGACTGCGCCAGTCGGCGCTCCTGGGCGGCATCACCGACACCTTCGGGCTGGGCCTGTCGATGCACAGCAACTCCCACCTCGGCGTCTCCCTGGCCGCGATGATCCACCTGGCCGCCGCGACCCCCAACCTGACCTACGCCTGCGACACCCACTACCCATGGAAGACCCAGGACGTCGTACGCCCCGGGGTGCTCGACTTCAAGGACGGCGCGGTCGCGGTGCCGACCGGCCCCGGCCTCGGTGTGGAGCTCGATCGTGACCTGCTCGGCGAACTGCACGAGCAGTACCTCAGCTGCGGTGTGCGTCGCCGGGAGGACACCGTCTACATGCGTACCTTCGAGCCGGACTTCATGCCGAACACCTCACGCTGGTGACCGATCGGTCGATACCTATGAGGTATCGCCTGATGCGATAAGTGCCTTGGACACGAATCGCGCATCCTGACAGTCTCCTGTGACCGGGGCCACACTCGGCTCCGCCCCACACCCCTGGCTGGCAGGAGCAGACACCGGTGACTGAGACCGACTCGGGAAGGACCGGCACCGTCCCGGTCGTCGGATATGCCTACCCCTGGGACGTGATCGGCGATCCTGCGTTCGCCGATCGCGCCCGGGGGCTCGGAGTCACGAAGGTCGCCCTCGCCGCGGCCTACCACACCGCCCGCGCCGCGACCCCGCTCCACCCCGGGCACCGGATCGTCGAGGCTCGCAGCGCGGCGCTCTACCGCCCGCTGCGCGCCGAGGCCTGGGCCGGCGCGCGACTGGTGCCGCCCGCGGCGACCTGGGTCGCGGCGGAGGACCCGTTCGGCGAGGCCGCAGCCATCCTCACCGAGGCCGGGATCGAGGTCGCCGCCTGGATCGTCCTGACCCACTCCACGATTCTCGGGGAGGCCAACCCGGACCTTGCGGTCGTCAACTGCTGGGACGAGCCCTACTCCTACGCCCTGTGCGCCCGCCAGGAGGACGTCCGCCGCTACGCGGAGACCCTGGCCGCCGAGGCCGTACGCGACGCCCCGGTCTCCACAGCGATCCTGGAGGCCTGCGGCCACCTCGGCTTCGGCCACGGCGGGCACCACGAGAAGACCGACGGCGCCTACGACGCCGCCGCCCAAGACCTGCTCTCGATCTGCTGCTGCCGGGCCTGTCGCGAGGACTGGGTCGCCCGCGGGCTCGACCCGGAGGCCACCGTCGCCGCCCTGCGTGACGCGACCGGCGCGGCACCGTCCGGAGCCGGCGTGGACCCGGCCGCGCTGGATGCGATCCTCGCCTCCCGCCATGCCGCGGCCGACGAGCTCCGCCACCGGGTGATCGCGGCGGTCCGCGAGGCCGCCCCCGACATCGCCGAGATCGGCCTGCACGCCCAGCCCGACCCGTGGGCCACCGGCGCCAGCCCGGGTCTGACGCCGACCACGGCCGACGACGTCGACCTGGTCGTCTCCTTCTGCTGGCCGACCACCGAGGCCTCGGTGGAGACCGGGCGCCGGCTCGTCGAAGCCGTCGACGGCCGGGCGGCAGCAGCTGCGTACGTCACCGTTCTCCCGCCGACCACCGAGGACGCCTTCGGTGTCCATGTGCGGGCGCTGGTCGATGCCGGGATCGACCAGATCCACCTCTACCACCTCGGTCTGGCGAGCGCGGACAGGCAGCACCTGCTCGCCGAGGCGACCAAGGTCCCCACCACCGCCGCGACGAGGACGGAGCGACGCCGATGAACACCCGCAACGAGAACGGAACGCTCAGACGCGCCTGGCGCGCGGTCGACACGGTCTTCGAGGCCTTCTGCATCCTGTGCCTGGTCGCCACGCTCGTCATCGTGTTGTGGCAGGTGTTCAGCCGTGAGCTGCTGAGCAACTCCCCCAGCTGGAGCGAGGAGACGGCCCGGATCCTGCTGGTCTGGATCGGCTTCCTCGGCGCCGCGATCGGCTTCCGCGAGGGCGCCCACATCGCGGTCACCTTCCTGGTGGACAAGTTCCCGGCGACGCTCAGGTCGGTGATCGACCGGTTCGTCCAGGTGCTGCTGCTCGGGTTCGGTCTCTTCCTGATCCTCCAGGAAACCCAGTTCGTCATCGACGCCCAGGCGGCGACCCTGGCCGGCACCGGGCTCCCCCGCAGCGTCCTCTACCTCATGATGCCGGTCGCCGGCGCCATGATCATCCTCTACACCGTCCTCCAGGCCTTCGGCATCAGTACCCAGCGGTACGCCGAGCCTGACGATGCAGCCGAGATCGGCTGAGCCGCCGCAAGCCGAAGGACTCCCCCATGCCTATCGATCCACTTGCCATCGCCATCTTGCTGGGTGGCTTCGCCGTCCTCGTCCTGCTCCGCGTCCCGGTCGCCCTGGCGCTCGCCCTGGCCGCCATCTTCGAGGCGCTCTACATCGGCCTGCCACTGACCACCGTCGGCCAGCGGATGGTCGCCGGTCTCGACACCTTCGCCCTGCTGGCCATCCCGTTCTTCATCCTCGGCGGCGAGATCATGGGCACGGGCGGGATCTCCCGCCGCCTGATCGCCCTGGCCGGGCTGCTCGTCGGCTGGGTCCGCGGCGGCCTCGGGATGGTCAACATCGGCGCCAGCACCTTCTTCGGTGCCCTGTCCGGCTCCTCGGTCGCGGACGTCTCCGCGATCGGGTCGGTGACGATCCCGATGATGAAGAAGCGCGGCTACGACACCGACTACGCGGTCGCCGTCACCGTCTCCGGCGCCACCCAGGCGGTCATGATCCCGCCGAGCCACAACCTGATCATCTACTCGATGGCAGCGGGCGGCGTCTCGATCGGCGCCCTGTTCACGGCGGGCGTGATCCCGGGGCTCCTGCTCGGTGCGTCGCTGATGGTGATGGCCTACATCGTGGCGGTCAAGCGCGGCTACCCGAAGGAGGAGCTGGTCCCGCTCAAGGACGTACCGAAGATCATCGGCGAGGGCCTGCTCAGCCTGCTGATGCCGGTGATCATCCTGGGCGGCATCCTCAGCGGCATCTTCACCGCGACCGAGTCGGCTGCGATCGCCTGCCTGTACGCCTTCATCCTGACCTTCTTCGTCTACCGCGACCTGCCGCTCAAGGCGATGATCCCGATCCTGCAGAGCGCCCTGCGCACCCTCGGCGTGGTGCTGTTCATCATCGCGGCGGCGGGTGCCTTCGGCTACTTCCTGGCCTTCCTGCAGGTGCCGGCGCTGGCCACCGACGCCCTCCTCGGCATCTCCGACAACATCGTCGTGGTGCTGCTGCTGATCAACCTGCTGCTGCTCGTGCTCGGCGCGATCATGGACATGGCTCCGCTCATCGTGATCATGACGCCGATCCTGCTGCCGGTCGCCACGGGGCTCGGCATGGACCCGGTCCAGTTCGGGATCATGCTCGTCTTCAACCTGGCCATCGGGCTGATCACCCCGCCGGTCGGCAACGTCCTCTTCGTCGGCTGCGCCATCGGACGTACGTCCATCGAGAAGGTCATCAAGATGGTCGGCCTCTTCCTCATCCCGATGCTCATCGTCCTGCTGCTGATCACGTACGTCCCGTTCTTCTCGCTCGCCCTCCCCGATGCGCTCGGCCAGTAGTCACCATCGAAAGGACCCAACCATGAACACCTCATCCCCCACGCCGCTCGCCCGGCGCTCCCTGTTCAAGGCCGGCGCCTTCGGTGCCGCCGCGGTCGCCGGCGGCCTCGCCCTCAGCGCGTGCGGCGGCGGGTCTCTCGCCGGCAGCGGCGGCGGAGGCGGAGGCTCGAAGACCTTCAAGCTCGCCGAGACCCATCCCGACGACTACCCGACCACGCTGGGCGACAAGAAGTTCGCCGAGCTGGCCGAGAAGTACAGCGACGGCCGGATCAAGATCCAGGTCTACCCCAACGCCCAGCTCGGCGAGGAGTCCGACGCGATCGAGCAGGTGCAGATGGGCTCGATCGAGATGACCCGGATCAGCTCGGCCCCGATGGGCGAGTTCGTGCCCGCGATGGGGCTGTTCAGCCTGCCGTACCTCTTCGACGACGCCGACCACCTGTGGCGCTTCCTCGAGAGCGAGAGCGGCAAGAAGCTGCTCGGCGAGGCCGACGGCGCCGGCTTCAAGGGGCTGGGCTACTTCGACCCCGGTGCCCGCAGCTTCTACACCTCGAAGAAGCCCATCACGGCGCCGGCCGACGTCAAGGGACTCAAGATCCGGGTCCAGGAGTCGCAGGTGCAGATCGACTTCATCAAGGCTCTCGGCGGCTCCCCCACCCCGATGGACTACGGCGAGGTCTACAGCTCGCTGCAGAGCGGACTGCTCGACGGTGCCGAGAACAACGAGCCCTCCTACTACTCCGCGTCCCACTACGAGGTCGCGAAGAACTACACGCTGGACCGGCACATGCGCGTCGCCGAGGTGCTCCTCATCAACAAGGACACCTGGGACGGGCTCGACTCCAAGGATCAGGAGGCGCTGCAGAAGGCCGCCGACGAGGCCGCCCCGTTCCAGCGGGAGAAGTGGGACGCCCAGGTCGAGACCGACCTGGAGAAGCTCCGCGGCGAGGGCGTCACGGTCAACGAGATCAGCGACCTCGCGCCCTGGCGCGAGGCGACCCAGTCGGTCATCGACAGGCACGGCGCGGACCTGGGCGACTACATCGCCGCCGTCGAGGAGCTGCGCAGCGCATGACGGAGACCGTTCTGATCACCGGGGCCAGCGGCGTCGTCGGGCGGCTGATGCGCACTCGCCTGGCCCGTGAGGGCCGGGTGCTTCGCCTCCTCGACGTCGTACGTCCCGAGCCTCCCGCCGAGGGCGAGGCCGTCGAGGTCATCGAGGCGTCGGTGACCGACGAGGCGGCGATGAGTGCTGCCTGCGAGGGCGTCGAGGCGATCATCCATCTGGGCGGCATCAGCGTCGAGGGGCCCTGGGCCGACATCCTCTCGGCGAACATCGACGGCACCCGGGTGGTCCTGGAGGCCGCCCGGGACGCCGGGGTGGCGCGCGTGGTGCTCGCCTCGAGCAACCACGCCGCCGGTTTCTACGACCTCGACACGGTGCGCTCCGAGGGCCCCGCCGAGGGGCTGGCCGCCGGCGCCTTTCCGCGACCGGACACCTACTACGGGGTCAGCAAGGTCGCGATGGAGGCGCTCGGCAGCCTCTTCCACGACCGCTACGGCATCGATGTGACCGCGCTGCGGATCGGCTCGTGCTTCGAGAGGCCCTGGGACCGCCGCTCGCTGTGGACGTGGATGTCACCCGACGACGGCGCGCGGCTCCTCGAGGCGTGCCTGGCCACTCCCGAGCCCGGCTTCCGGGTGGTGTGGGGCATCTCCCGCAACACCCGTCGCTGGTGGTCGCTGGAGGCCGGTGAGGCGATCGGCTACCACCCGCAGGACGACTCCGAGATCTTCGCCGCCGAACTGCTCGGCGATGCGATCGACGATGGTCCGCAGGGTCCTGAGGAGCGCCTGGCCGGAGGGAAGTTCTGCTTCACGCCGCTGGGTGAGCAGCAACAGAAATAGACCCCATGGGGAACGGGTGGTCCGGCTGTCGCCGGGCCACCCGTTCTCCTTTTCCCAGGGTCACTGCCGCAGACGCCGGCGGGTGCTGCCCAGATGCACCCGCATCGCCGCCCGGGCGGTGTCGGCGTCACCGGCGAGGATCGCGGCCGCGACGTTGTCGTGCTCGCGCTGCACCCGCTCGACGTGGAGCGCGTCGCTGGGCGAGTAGGCGTCGCCGAGCCGGGTGCGGGGCAGCATGATCATCATCGGGCCCAGCGAGTCCATCAGGTCGAGGTAGAAGCGGTTGCCGGTCGCGGCCGCGACGGCACGGTGGAAGGCGAAGTCGGCCTCCACGGCGCCGTCGGGATCCGCGGCAGCCAGCGCCGCGAGCGCCTCCTCGATGGCGCGCGAGCCCTGCTCGTCGAGGTGGGCGGCGGCCAGGGCCGCCGCCTCACACTCGACGCCGAGCCGGAAGTCGACCATGTCGAGCACGTCGTGCTGCGTACGGATCGCGGAGGACTCCAGCGCGAACGGCGAGGGCGCCGGGACCGCCAGGACGAACGAGCCGCGACCCTGGAAGGTCTCGACGAGACCCTCGGCGCGCAGCCGGGTGACCGCCTCGCGCGCCACCGTCCGCGACACCCCGTACGTCCCGACCAGGTCGGACTCCGAGGGCAGCTTCTCACCCGGCGCGAGGTCTCCGGCGAGGATCTGGTCCTTGATCCCGGAGACGACGCGATCGGCCAGCCCGGCGCTAACTGTCATGCCGAGAACTTAGCCGTCTCCACGGTGTGCTTGCGCATCTGGTCGCTGAGCGTGAAGCCGAGACCCGGGCGGTCCGGCACCCACATCTGGCCGTCGTGGATGTCGATGCGCTCCTCGAAGAGCGGGTTGAGCCACTCGAAGTGCTCCACCCACGGCTCGGTCGGGTAGGCCGCGGCGAGGTGGAGGTGGATCTCCATCGCGTAGTGCGGCGCGAGCGCCAGACCGGCGTGGGCGGCGAGGGTGGCGAACTTCAGGAACGGGGTGATCCCGCCGATGCGCGGCGCGTCGGGCTGCACGATGCCGCGGTAGCCGGCGTCGATCAGCGCCATGTGCTCGGGCACCGAGGTCAGCATCTCGCCGGTGGCGATCGGGGTGTCGAACGTACGCGACAGGTCGGCGTGGCCGACGGCGTCCCAGGCGTCGAGGGGCTCCTCGATCCAGATCAGGTCGAACTGCTCGAGCTCGCGGCACATCCGGCGGGCGCGGGCGCGGTCCCACTGCTGGTTGGCGTCGACCATGAGCGGGGTGTCGCCGAGGTGCTCGCGCAGCGCGGCGACGCGACGCAGGTCCTCGGCCCAGTCGGGCTGGCCGACCTTGATCTTGATGCCGCCGATCCCGGCCTCCAGCGACGCGGTGGCCTTCTCCTTGATCTCCTCGACGCTCGCCTGGAGGAAGCCGCCGGAGGTGTTGTAGACGCGGCAGGAGTCGCGGTGCGCACCCAGCAGCTTGGCCAGCGGCAGGCCGGCGCGGCGGGCCTTGAGGTCGTAGAGCGCCACGTCGAGAGCGGCCACGGCCTGGGTCGCCACACCGCTGCGGCCGACGGAGGCGCCGGCCCACATCAGCGACTCGTAGATCTTGGCGATGTCGGAGGGGTCCTGGCCGATGGCGACCTGGGCGATCTCCTTGAGGTGGGCGTACTGCGCCGGGCCACCGGCGCGCTTGGAGTAGCTGAACCCCATGCCCTCGAAGCCCTGCTCGGTGGTCACCTCGACGAAGAGCAGCACGGTCTCGGTGAGCGGCTTCTGCCGCCCGGTGAGCACCTTGGCATCACTGACCGGGTTCTCGAGCGGGAGGACGACGTGGGAGAGGGTCAGTGACGTGATGCGGTCGGCGGCCATGGCGGGATGCTCCTCGATGGGCTAAGTTGTATGACAAGTTCAGAACTTATCCGATGAGTGGTGAGGAGTCCAGAGCGTGCCCGATTCTCAGGTCGTACGGCAGGTCGTCCGGCAGGTCCCCCGATGGCGCGATCTCGCGCCCTTCCTGCGGCCGCGGCCGTTCCGCTGGCGGGCCGCCGACCGGCGGCTGGCGCGCTGTCTCAGCGTCGACGACCTGGAGCGGGCCGCCCGCCGGCGGGTGCCGACGGCGGTCTGGGACTACGTCTACGGCGGCTCGGACGGCGAGCACGCGATGCACCGGAACCGGGCGGCCTTCGACCGCGTCGAGCTGCGGCCCACGGCCTTCGGCCAGGTGGCCGAGCCGGAGGTGCGTACCTCGATCCTGGGTCGGCCCGCGGCGGCACCCATCGTGCTGGCGCCGACCGGCTACACCCGGCTCAGCCACCACACCGGCGAGCGGGCGGTCGCCGCGGCGGCGGCCGCGGCGGGGTTGCCCTACACGCTCTCGACGTACGCGACGACCTCGATCACCGACGTCGCCCACGCGGCGCCGCAGGGACG
This sequence comes from Nocardioides sp. NPDC059952, assembly GCF_042730435.1. Lineage (NCBI taxonomy): Bacteria > Bacillati > Actinomycetota > Actinomycetes > Propionibacteriales > Nocardioidaceae > Nocardioides > Nocardioides sp. NPDC059952. The sequence goes on from NZ_JBHWLY010000054.1 coordinate 33,037, forward strand.
CAACTGGTTCCAGGTCTATCTGATGAAGGACCGGGCGGTGACGCTCGACCACATCACCGAGGCGGCCTCGCAGGGTTATGAGGCGCTGATGCTGACCATCGACACGACCGTGACCGGGATGAAGCGCAAGGACAAGCTCAACGGGTTCGCGATCCCGCCCCAGCTGAGCCTGCGTACGTTCGCGGGCATGGCCCGCCACCCCGGCTGGGTCGCCGACATCCTGACCACCGAGCCGCTGCGGTTCGCGACGTTCCCCGAGGGGTCGCACTACGGCCGGTGGGGCATGTCCAACGAGCTGCGCGAGCAGGCGATCCGGCCCTCGGACATCGGCTGGCTCAAGGAGCACTGGGACGGCCCGGTGGTGGTCAAGGGTGTGCTCTCGGTCGCCGACGCGGTCGCCTGCGTCGAGGCCGGCGCCGACGCCGTGGTGCTGTCCAACCACGGCGGCCGTCAGCTCGACCGCGCCCCGGTTCCGCTGGAGCTGCTGCCGGCCGTGGTCGACGCGGTCGGCGACCTGGCCGAGGTCTACATCGACTCCGGGGTCCGCTCCGGCGGCGACATCGCGGCCGCGCTCGGGCTCGGGGCCCGCGGCGTGGTGATCGGCCGCCCCTATCTCTACGGCCTGATGGTCGCCGGCCAGCAGGGGGTCGACGCCACCCTGACGCTGCTGGTCGAAGAGCTGCGCCGAGCGATGTGCCTGCTCGGCACCCCCGACATCGCCGCGATCGGCCCCGAGCACGTACGCCTGCGGTCCGCATGACCGCGCCCGCCTCCCCCACCCGACCCGAGGAGAACCCGATGACCGACCTCGTCCACGACCTGCGAGCCGCCCTCGGCGAGAGCGCGGTGCTGACCGATCCGGCCGACATGGCGGCGTACGTCACCGACTGGACCGGCAGCTTCACCGGCACCGCCCTCGCGGTCGTGCGCCCGGCCTCGACCGCCGAGGTCGCGACGGCGGTCCGGCTGTGCGCGGAGGCGGGCGTCGGGGTCGTCCCGCAGGGCGGCAACACCGGCCTCGTCGGCGGCGGTGTGCCCGACTCCGGCAGCGACCAGATCGTGCTCTCGCTCGGTCGGATGCGGCGGGTCCGGGAGGTCGACCCGGTCGCCGACACGCTCGTCGTCGAGGCCGGAACGCCCTTGGCGACCGCGCAGGAGGCCGCCGCGGCCGCCGGGCGGCTCTTCCCGCTCTCGCTCGGCTCGGAGGGCTCGTGCACCATCGGGGGCACGATCGCGACCAACGCCGGCGGCACCGCGGTGCTGCGCTACGGGATGATGCGCGAGCTGGTGCTCGGGCTCGAGGTGGTGCTCCCCGACGGCCGCGTCTGGGACGGGCTGCGACCGCTGCGCAAGGACAACACCGGCTACGACCTCAAGCAGCTCTTCATCGGCTCCGAGGGCACGCTCGGCGTCGTCACTGCCGCCGTGCTGCGGCTGCTGCCCGCGACACCGCGCCGGGCGACCGCCTTCGTCGCGCTCGAGTCGGTCGAGGCCGCGACCGAGCTGCTTCCCCTGCTCCGCGAGCACGGTGGCGGTCAGCTGACCACCTGGGAGCTCCTCGGCCGGCAGGCGCTCGACCTGGTCCTCGCCCACCTGCCCGGCGTGCGCGACCCGTTCGCGGAGCGGCACGAGTGGTACGGGCTCGTCGAGCTCGCCGGCACCTCCACCGACGTGGACGAGCGCCTCGAGTCGGCCCTCGGGGCCGCCGCCGAGCAGGGACTGCTCGTCGATGCCGTGATCGCCGGCAGCCCGGCCCAGCGCGAGTCGCTGTGGGCGCTGCGCGAAGGCGTATCGGAGGCGCAGAAGAGCGAGGGCACCACCCTCAAGCACGACGTCACCCTGCCGATCACGTCCCTGTCCCGGTTCGTCGCCGAGGTCGGCCCTGCGCTGCTCGCCGCGCTGCCGGGGCTGCGGCTGGTGACGTACGGACACATCGGGGACGGCAACCTGCACTACAACATCTCCGCGCCCGTCGGCGATGACGCGGCGCTGAAGCGGGACGCTCCCGCCCTGACCCGGATCGTCTACGACGCCGTCACCGCGCTCGGCGGCAGCATCTCCGCCGAGCACGGGATCGGCGCGCTCAAGCGGGATGCGGCGGCTGCGTACAAGACGGGTGTCGAGGTCGACCTCCTGCGTGCCGTCAAGCAGGCGATCGACCCCGACGGGGTGATGAACCCTCGCAAGGTGCTGTGAGTCAGAGCAGCGCTCTGCCTGAAGCAGAATCGCTTGCCGCGTGGCGTTCGCGGTGATTGCGTGTCCTCATGCGAATCCTGGTGCTCGGCGGCACAGTCTTCCTCTCCCGCGCAGTGGCGGAGTCGGCAGTACGCAGCGGTCACGAGGTGGTCTGCGCAGCGCGCGGCCGGTCGGGGACCGTCCCGGAGGGCGCGGAGCTGGTGCCGTGGGACCGCACCGAGACACCTCCCTCCGCCCTGACGGCTGCGAAGTTCGACGCGGTCGTCGACGTGGCCCGGATCCCCTCGTTGGTTCGCTCTGCCGTCGCCGCCTTCAGCGATGCCCACTGGGTCTTCGTCTCGACCATCAGCGTGTACGCCGACCACGGCACCCCCGGCGGCACTCCGGACTCGCTCCCTGTCCTCGCTCCGGCGACGGACGACGTCGAGGATGACGACCCCGATGCGTACGGCTCGATGAAGGTCGCCTGCGAGGAGCTCGTCCGTGCGGGTGCGGCCTCAGCCACCGTCGTCCGCCCCGGCCTGATCGTGGGCCCAGGGGACCCCAGCGGCCGGTTCTCCTACTGGCCGCGGCGCCTGAGAGCCGGCGGCGAGATCCTCGCTCCCGGCACGCCCGACGACAGCACCCAGGTCATCGACGTACGCGACCTGGCGGACTGGATCCTCCACTGCGCCACCAACCGGACCGATGGCACCTTCGACGCCACCGGTCCGTCGATGCCGATCAGCACCCTGCTGACCGAGACCGCGAGCGGCGTCGGCACCACCCCGGCCTGGAGCTGGCTCCCCCAGGACTTCCTCCAGGCCAACGACGTCGACCCCTGGTCAGGCGCCGGCTCGATCCCGCTGTGGCTCCCCCGCCCCGAGTACGACGGGATGCTCGCCCACGACACCACCTCGGCCATGGCAGCCGGCCTCACCACCCGCCCGATCGCCGAGACCGCCCGAGACTCCCTCGCCTGGCTGGAGGCCACCCCCGATGCGTACGTCACCGGCATCTCGCCGACCCGCGAGGCCGAGCTCCTCGACGTGTGGCGTCAGAGCCCCTGGGCGACCCGGTAGAACACCTGGTTCCAGCGCACCTGGTCGGCGAAGCCGCGACGGGTGGTGGACTCGTCGATGACCAGCAGCTCGGTGCGGGCGATGTTGGCGAAGACCTCGAAGGCCTCGATCCCGGCGGCGGTCGACATCACCGTGTGGTGCGCGCCGCCGGCGGTCAGCCAGGCCTCGGCCGAGGTCGCGAAGTCGGGGCGCGGGGCCCAGACGGCGCGCGCGACCGGCAGGTTGGGCAGCGCCTGCGTCGGGGGGACGACGTCGACCACGTTGGCGGTCAGCCGGAAGCGGTCGCGCATGTCGGCCAGCGAGACGACCACGGCACCCTCGCCAGGATCGGCGTCGAAGACCATCCGGACCGGGTCCTCGCGGTCGCCGATGCCGAGCGGGTGGATCTCGACGCGCGGGGTGGAGGTCGTCAGCGAGGGGCAGACCTCGAGCATGTGGGCACCGAGGATGACCTCCGCGCCCGGGGTGAGGTCGTAGGTGTAGTCCTCCATCAGGGAGGCGCCACCGGGCAGCCCCTCCCCCATCACCTTCGCGGCCCGCACCAGGACCGCGGTCTTCCAGTCGCCCTCGGCACCGAAGCCGTAGCCCTTGCTCATCAGCCGCTGCACCGCGATGCCGGGGAGCTGGCGCAGGCCACCGAGGTCCTCGAAGTTGGTGGTGAACGCCTTCGCGTCCCGCTCCACCAGGAACGCCTCCATGGCGATCTCCTGGCGGGCGGCGTAGCGCAGCGAGTCGTGACGCTCGCCGCCACGGCGGAGCTCGGGGACGACGTCGTAGAGGTCCTCGTACTCGGCGACGAGCGCGTCCACGGCGGCCTCGTCCACGGCCTCGACGGCGGCGACCAGGTCGTTGACACCCCAGGTGTTGACCGAGACGCCGAAGCGCAGCTCGGCCTCGGTCTTGTCGCCCTCGGTGACCGCGACGTTGCGCATGTTGTCGCCGAAACGGACCAGGTTGAGCCCGTGGGTGGCGGCCCAGCCGGCGGCGCCGCGGACCCAGGTGCCGACGCGACGGGTGACCGCCGGGTTGGAGACGTGCCCGACGACGGTGGTGCGGGCGACGCCGAGGCGGGTGGCGATGTAGGCGTACTCACGGTCGCCGTGCGCGGCCTGGTTGAGGTTCATGAAGTCCATGTCGATCTCCGACCAGGGGAGCTCGACGTTGGCCTGGGTGTGCAGGTGCAGGAGCGGCTTCTGCAGCGCGTCCAGGCCGGCGATCCACATCTTGGCCGGGCTGAAGGTGTGCATCCAGGTGATGACGCCGAGGACGTTGTCGTCGGAGTTGGCCTCGAGCATCGCCCGGCGGATGGCCGCCGAGTCCTTCAGGACGGGCTTCCACACGACCTTCGCCGGTACGTCGCCGGAGGCGTCCAGCGCACGGGCGACCTCCTGGGACTGCTCAGCGACCTGGCGAAGGGTCTCCTCGCCGTAGAGGTCCTGGCTGCCGGTGAAGAACCAGACCTCGCGGTCGCCATAGGGTTTCGGCGCTGTGGGGTTGCTCATGTGGGGGGTCCTTCCAGTGCTGGATGTGGTTCGAGGACGGCGCAGCTCAGTGCTGGCCGTAGACGTTCTGGTAGCGGTCGTAGAGCGCGTCGACGTGATGGGGGTCGATCGGGAGCGGCTGGCCGAGCTGGCGCGCGATGTGCACCGTGCGGGCGACCTCCTCGCACATCACCGCGGCCTTGACCGCCGCGCGGCCGTCCTTGCCGATGGTGAACGGGCCGTGGTTCTGCATGAGCACCGCGGGGCTGTGCGAGTCGCGCAGCGTCTCCACGATGCCGCGCCCGATCGAGTCGTCGCCGATGATCGCGAACGGGCCGACCGGGACCGGGCCGCCGAACTCGTCGGCCATCATCGTCAGCACGCAGGGGATCTCCTCCCCCCGCGCCGCCCAGGCGGTGGCGTAGGTGGAGTGGGTGTGGACCACTCCCCCGACCTCGGGCATGTTGGCATAGACGTACGCATGGGCGGCGGTGTCCGAGGACGGCGACCGCTCACCCTCGACGAGGTTGCCGGCCAGGTCGCACACGACCATCGCCTCGGCGGTGATGTCCTCGTAGGCGACACCGGAGGGCTTGATGACCAGCAGGTCCTCCCCGTCCGGGTTCGACACCCGCTCGGAGACGTTCCCGGCGGTCCACACGACCAGCTCCCAGCGGGGCAGCTCGGCGTGCAGCGCGGCGACGCGCTCCTTGGCGGCGTCGACGGCGGTGCGAAGCGCGGCGGGTACGCCGGTCATCACTGGTCTCCTTCTGCTGCGGTTCCTGCGGTCGGGGCGAGCGCGGCCACGGCGGCGCGCTCGATGTCCAGGCCGGCCTCGTAACGCTCGAGATAGGTCCGGAACCCGGCCAGGTCGGCGGCGTCCGGCTCGACGACCTCGAGGTCGATGTCACCGAAGACGCGCTCGGCGAGGTAGGCGCTCAGGCCGAGGTCGTCCTCGCCCTCGGCCGCCCGGGCGTACGCAGCCAGGACCGCGATCCCCCAGGCGCCACCCTCGCCGGCGGTACGGCCGACAGCGACCGGGGCGCCGATGGCCGCGGCGAGCAGCCGCTGGGCGACGCCCGCGGTGCGGAACAGGCCACCATGGGCGAACATCGCGTCGATCTCGACGCCCTGATCGGCGAGGACGCGCATGCCGAGGGCGAGCGTGCCGAAGACGCCGTAGACCTGGGCGCGCGCGAACCCGGCGAGGTCGAGGCGGCCGCCGGGGGTGCGTACGAACAGCGGGCGGCCCTCGTCGAGGCCGGTGATGGGCTCGCCGGCCAGGTAGTTGTAGGCCAGCAGGCCGCCGCCGTCGGGCGAGCCCTTCAGGGCCGCGGTGAGCAGGGCTCCGAAGACGGCGTCGGGTTCGCAGGGGTGGCCGAGCGCGGCCGCGAACTCGCCGAAGACCCCGGCCCAGGCGTCGAGCTCGCTGGCGCCGTTGTTGCAGTGCACCATCGCGACCGGGTCGCCGGCCGGGGTGGTGACGATGTCGATGGCGTGGTGGACGGTCGCCAGCGGGGCCTCGAGGACGACCATCGCGAAGATCGAGGTGCCGGCGCTGACGTTCCCGGTGCGCTTGGCCACGGAGTTGGTGGCGACCATCCCGGTGCCGGCGTCGCCCTCGGGCGGGCACAGCGGGATGCCTGCGTGGAGCGTGCCTGTCGGGTCGAGCAGCGCGGCACCCTCCTCGGTGAGCCGGCCGGCGGCGGCGCCTGCCGGGAGGACCTGCGGGAGCAGCCCCTCGACCCGCAGACCGGGGCGCTTGGCGGCGGCCAGATGACCGAGCTGCTCGAGCATCCGCTGGTCGTAGGTTCCGGTGGCCGGATCGATGGGGAAGACGCCGGAGGCGTCGCCGACACCGAGCACGTGGTGTCCGGTGAGCGCGCGGTGGACGTAGCCCGCGAGCGTGGTCAGCGAGGCGATCTTCGGCAGGTGGGGCTCGTCGTCGAGGATGGCCTGGTAGAGATGAGCGACCGACCAGCGCAACGGGATGTTGGTGCCGAAGAGCTCCGACAGCTCGGCCGCGGCGACGGCGGTGTTGGTGTTGCGCCAGGTGCGGAAGGGCACCAGCAGCTCGCCGGCCTCGTCGAAGGCGAGGTAGCCGTGCATCATCGCCGAGACCCCGATCGACCCGAAGGTGTCCGGACGACGGCCGTAGCGGCGCTCGACCTCGTCACCGAGGGCGGCCACCGCGCCCTGCACACCTGCCCAGACCGCCTCGAGCGAGTAGGTCCACAGGCCGTCGACGAGCTCGTTCTCCCACAGATGGGAGCCGGTGGCGACGGTCGCGTGGTCGGGCCCGATCAGGCACGCCTTGATCGTGGTGGAGCCCAGCTCGATGCCGAGCGCGGTCTCTCCGAGGTCAGGCAGGCGGCCTGTTCGCTGCGTCATCACGGCTCCGTTTCTGCCCGACGGCTCGGGGTGGGGTTCGAGGCGATGTGAACGCTAACATATGACGGCCGGGTTACCTCTGTGTTCCCCGTAGCCCTCTGCCGAGACGTCAGCCCCGTCGGACGACACGTCAGCCCCGTCGGACGACACGTCAGCCCCGTCGGACGACACGTCAGCCCCGTCGGACGACACGTCAGCCCCGTCGGACGACACGTCAGCCCC
>NZ_JBHWLY010000055.1:0-40048 GCF_042730435.1 Nocardioides sp. NPDC059952
GAGGACGCCCTGCGGGCGCCGGCTTCGCCGGCCGCCTTCGGCGGTCCTGGACTCCGGACCAGATCGAGAAAAGACGCTTCTATGTTTGTCAAGCGATGTTGGTGTTGAGGGTGCGGTAGAGCTGTCGGGTGATGTAGCGCTTGAGGATTCGGCGGACTTCGCGGGTGGTCTTTCCTTCGGACCGGCGGCGTTCGGTGTAGGCGCGGGTGGCTGGGTCGCACCGCATGCGGGTCAGGGCGATGGTGTGCAGGGCTCGGTTGAGGCGGCGGTCTCCGCCGCGGTTGAGGCGGTGTCGTTGGGTGTTGCCGGAGGAGGCAGGGAGTGGGGCGGTGCCGGCGATCTTGGCGAAGGCGGCTTCGCTGTGTACGCGGCCGGGGTGGGACCAGGTGGTGAGGATGATCGCGGCGGTGACGGGGCCGACGCCGGGTTGCTCGAGCAGAACGGGTGCTTGGTCTTGGACGAGCAGCTTGATCTGGTGGGCGTTGTCGCTCAGGTGGGAGTCGAGGTCGAGGATCCGGGCGGCAAGGTGGGTTGCCTGGGCCCGGGCGGTGGCGAGGTCGATGGGTTCCTGACGGCGTCGCCAGCCAGAGATCGTGGTGATTTGGGTAGTGGTCAGGGCGCGGCGGGCGTCGAGGCCGAGCTCGTGGGTTCGCACCAGCGCGGTGAGCGCATTGACTGCCCGGGTCCGTTCGGTGGTGGCCTGTTCCCGGGCGGCGAGGAGGACCTGCAGTGCTGTCCGCACGCTGGCGGTCTGCTGATCCCCACCGCCACGACGGTCGCGGAGTCGGTCGGTCCGCATCGACAGCGTGGAGCGGGCTGCGGCCAGGGAGTCCATCGCGTCGTTCTTGCCCGTGGCCCGGTCGCGGTATGGGGTGGGTGCTTCCACGACCCGGAAACCAGATGCGGCCAGGCGCCCGGCCAAGATCGCGCCGTAGGTGCCGGTGCCCTCTGCCGCGACCAAGGTGGCGTCGAGGTCGCCATCGGTGCGGCGCCCGATCCAGTCGATCGCGCGGGACAGCCCGGCGGGGCTGGTGGGGAACTGCTGCTGGTCGACCATGCGACCGGAGGACTCGAGGATGGTGTAGGTGTGGGTGGCGGCGTGGGTATCGACCCCCACGACGAATCTGAACAGGTCTGCCACGATGGTCATCGGCGATGGACTCCTCTGCTTCGGGATGGACGTCGTCACCGGCGTCGGCCCGGGAGTGAAGTCACCGCGAGGCGTCACTGTGATGAGTCACGACCACGGGCTGCTACCCGGGTGGACATGCTTCTGATCAAGCCATCGAGGTGGGCCAGGGTCGGCGCCGGACCCCGTCGAGACGGACACGTCTTTTCGAAGACACCACGAACTCGATCGCGGGCCGATTTGGCTGAGAGTCACGCCCCGACAGGACCGACCCCGACCCTGCCAGCCAGCCCCAGGCCAGCCGTGATCAACACTCACAGATTTGGCTGGCTATCGGGGCGGCGGCCCGGGTGTGGCGCAGCAGAATCCTGCTGGGACCAGTGGGGCTTATGGGGGCGGAGGGGTGGCCCTTCGGGCCACTTACCATCCACAGGAGCGATTTCTTTCGCTCATCGCGAAAACGGCGTTCGAACTGGGAAAATAGATAGCCGAGAGGGCGCGTGAGGCGTAGAATCAGGACCATCACAACACCTCTTGAAGGGAGCGATGGCGATGAGTCTCGGGCGCGACGTCGACCCCTGGGGCACCAACCCCGGCGATGCGATCGACGCCGCCCTCGAGGCCATCGAGACCGCCCTTCACGACCTCCTCGCGAGTGACCCTGCCTATTGGCGCACCGAGCAGAAGAAGGACCTGCTGGAACGGTTGGAGAAACTCCAAGCCCAGCAGGTCGCACTGAAACTCCGGGTGCTCGCGGCTGCGGGTGACATCGCCGAGGAGACCGGCGACAAGGATGCCTCCGCGTGGATGCGGGCCGAGCTCCTCCTCGACAAGGGTGTGGCACGGTCGCAGATCAAGCTGGCGACCAAGGTGGCGAAGTACGACCTCGTCGCAGCCGGTCTGGCCGAAGGTGTGGTGTCTCTGGACAAGGCCCGTGTCATCACCCGGGCGTTGGACAAGGTCCATGCCGACCCTGTCGCGAGTGCCGAGGACCTGGCCCTGGCCGAAAAGCTCCTCGTGGATTACGCGACCCAATTGACGGCGAACGAGCTCCGGATCGTCGGCCGGAAGATTCTGACCGAGGTCGACCCCGCCCGGTTCGAAGACGCCGAAGCCAAGGCGCTGCTCGCCGAGGAGGAACGCGCCCACCAGAAGACCGCGCTGCGGATCTGGGACAACCACGACGGAACCGTCGGGTTCGACGGGGTCTTGCCGACCTCGATCGGGATGCGGTTCAAGCGGCTCGTCGAGGCCTACGCCCAACCCCGCAAACAACAACTCGTCACCAAGGGCGCGGCGTTGCCGCCGTGGGAACGACTCATGGGACAGGGGTTCTCCCGCCTGTTGGAGACCATCGACCCCGCCGCGCTGCCGCGCCATGGTGGGGACGCGACCACCGTGAATGTGGTGATCTCGCTCGACGATCTCCGCAAGGACCTCGGCACCGCCACGTTGGGGTACGACGAGACCAACGGGGCCACCATCTCGGCGGCTGAGGCCCGTCGGATGGCGTGTAACGCCACCATCATCCCCTGGGTGCTCGGTGGTGATGGTGAGGTCCTCGACGTCGGCCGAGCCAGCCGGTTCTTCCAACCCATCCAACGCAAGGCACTCCGGCTACAGCAGAAGTGCTGCCAAGCCGAGGGCTGCGACATGCCACCGGAGTGGTGCGACGCCCACCACCTCGATCCCTGGGCCGCCGGCGGGAGGACCGACCTGAAGGACGGGGTCTTGTTGTGCCCGCATCATCATCGGTTGGCGCACGCCCCGGCGTACGTCCATGAGCGGTTGCCGGACGGCACCATCCGCTTCACCCGTCGACCGTAAAGGGATACCGCGAGGGCTGCTCTTTTCGCCGTCCAAGACGCGCCATCAGACCACGATGTGACCCACGCCACCGGGACCCGAAGCCCTCGACATGTATTATCGTCATCATGACGACTGTGGACCTCCCGCTGCTCCCCCTCGGGCGCGGCACGGACTTGAACTCCGAGCGTGGCGTCGAGTGCCCCGGCGATCTGCCGGCGGCTTCCGATCCTGACCTGGTCAAGCGCGCGATCGCCGCCAAGGAGAAGCTCGGCGAGAAGGTGTTCGTCCTCGGACACCACTACCAGCGCGACGAGGTCATCGAGTTCGCTGACGTCACCGGGGACTCCTTCAAGCTCGCGCGCGACGCCGCCGCCCGGCCGGACGCGGAGTACATCGTCTTCTGCGGCGTGCACTTCATGGCCGAGTCGGCCGACATCCTCACCTCGCCGTCGCAGGCGGTCATCCTCCCCGACCTGGCGGCCGGGTGCTCGATGGCCGACATGGCGCGGCTGGGCCAGGTCGAGAAGGCCTGGGCGGCGCTGGAGGAGGCCGGTGTGGCCGAGCAGGTCGTGCCGGTGACGTACATGAACTCCTCCGCCGACATCAAGGCGTTCTGCGGGCGCCACGACGGCGTCGTGTGCACCTCGTCCAACGCGCAGGCCGTGCTGGAGTGGGCCTTCGAGCAGAAGTCCGACGCCAAGGTGCTCTTCTTCCCCGACCAGCACCTCGGCCGCAACACCGCCGTGCTCAAGCTCGGCATGTCGCTGGGCGACTGCGTGGTCTGGGACCCGCTCAAGCCCGACGGCGGGGTGTCGGCCGAGGAACTGAAGGCCGCCAAGGTGATCCTGTGGAAGGGGCACTGCTCGGTCCACGGCCGCTTCTCCCCCGACACCATCGACGACCTGCGCGCCGAGATCCCGGGGGTGCAGATCCTCGTCCACCCCGAGTGCCAGCACGAGGTCGTCCTCAAGGCCGACCTGGTCGGCTCGACCGAGTTCATCATCTCGACCATCGAGGCCGCTCCTCCTGGGTCGGCCTGGGCGATCGGCACCGAGCTCAACCTGGTCAAGCGCCTCGCCAACGCCCACCCGGACAAGCGGATCGTCTTCCTCGACCGCACCGTCTGCTACTGCTCGACGATGAACCGCATCGACCTCCCCCACTTCGTCTGGGCCCTCGAGTCCCTCGTCGAGGGTCAGGTCGTCAACCGCATCGAGGTCGACCCCGACACCGAGCGCTACGCCAAGCTCGCCCTGCAGCGCATGCTCGATCTGCCCGGCAAGACCGAGAAGGACTGACCCTCCCGTCGAGGCGTCACCCCCGTCGGCCGAAGCGTCAGCTAGGTCGGCCGAGTCGGCCCGGCGTGACGCCTCGAACGACGGGCGCGACGCCTCGAACGACGGGCGCGACGGCTCGGTCGACGGGCGTGACGGCTCGGTCAGAGGCCGTTGAGCCAGGTGAGGACGGCGAGGACTCGGCGGTTGTCGTCGCTCGCCTGGGGGAGGTCGAGCTTGGTGAAGATCGAGCTGATGTGTTTGCCGACCGCCTTCTCCGTGACGAAGAGCCGCGCGGCGATGGCGGCGTTCGAGCGACCCTCGGCGATCAGCGTCATCACCTCGCGCTCACGCTCGGTGAGCCGGTCGAGCGGGCGTTCGCGGCGGGTGAGGAGTGCGGCGACGACCTCCGGGTCGAGGACGGTCCCGCCGCCGGCGACCTGGCGTACCGCCCCGAGGAAGGCGTCGACGTCGGCGACACGGTCCTTGAGCAGGTAGCCGACCGCGCCCTCTCCCCCGGCGAGCAGGTCGCGCGCGTAGAGCGGCTCGACGTACTGGCTCAGCACCAGCACCGGGAACCCTGACCGCGCCCGTCTGGCCTCGATCGCCGCAGTGATGCCCTCGGTGGTGAAGGACGGAGGCAGACGTACGTCGACCACCGCCGCATCCACGTCCGGCCGGACCAGGGCCCGAGCCAGGGCGGGCGCGTTGTCGACGGCCTCGACGACCTCGATCCCGCCCGCTTCGAGGATCCGGGTGAGGCCGACGCGGAGCAGCGCCTGGTCCTCACCCAGGACCACCCTCAGATCCGGCAAGGCACCTCCAGCGTGATCAGGGTCGGGCCGCCGGCGGGGCTCTCGACCGCGACGGTGCCGTCGAAGGCCGCCAGTCGGGTCGCGACCCCGGCGAGCCCGTGTCCGGTCGCCTCGGCGCCGCCGCGACCGTTGTCGCCCACCACGATCCTCAGCCGCTGCCCGTTGTGGCTGCCGCGTACGAACGCCCGGTCGGCACCGGAGTGCTTGACCGCGTTGGCCAGGCACTCGGCCACCGCGAAGTAGGCCGCCGACTCGACCGGGTCGGGCAGACGCCCGGGCAGCTCGATGGCGACGGTGACCGGCAGCGGCAGTCCGGCGGTGAGGGCCTGGACGGCACCCACGAGGCCACGGTCGGCAAGCACCGGCGGCAGGATGCCGCGTACGACTCCACGCAGGTCCTCGAGCGCGGACACCGTGGTCTCGCGGGCCTCGCGCAGCAGCGCGGCGGCGGCGTCCGGGTCGGTCGCCATCAGCTTCTCGGCCAGCCCGACGCTCATCCCGACGGCGGCGATCCTGGCCTGGGCACCGTCATGGAGATCACGCTCGATGCGACGCAGCTCGGCCGCCGAGTGGTCCAGCGTCTCGGCACGGGTCGACTCGACCTTCTCCACCCTGGCGGCCAGCGCGGCGACCTGTCCCTGACCGAAGATGCCACGCTCGGCCAGCGCCCGCGCCCGGACCAGGCCCGGGGTCGCCACCCACCACACCAGCAGCAACGGGCCGGTGAGCAGGAGCAGCAGCCAGACCACCCAGGTGATGCCGGCAAAGCTCAGGATCAGCCAGTTCAGCGGCACGGTCAGGAGCGCCACCGGCAGCACGGAGAGCACGAAGCCACCGGTCGCCGAGAAGCAGCAGAAGGCGAAGTCGCGCCAGCGCGCCTTCTCCCGAAGCCACCGGAACGGCCGGCTGAGGACCGGCCGGGCGCTCAGGTCCGCGTACGTCTCCGGGATGGTCTCCCCGAGGAGCATGCCGCTCATCCGGCGATGCACTCCGGCGAGGGCCGCAGTGGCCGGCACCGCACCCAGGGCGATCCCGATGCCGACCCCGAACACCAGCCCGAGCGGGATCGAGAGCACGGTGAGGATCACCAGCACCAGGGCGGGCGCCATCATCAGGGCATACCCCAGCGACAGTCCGGTCAGCCGGAGCCGTTCGACGAGCGCCTGCCCGCTGAACGGCTCCGGTCGCACGGTCCGGATCGGTGCATCCCACTCGGCCATCAGGAGTGAGTCTGACATCAGCGGGCACCGGACGTCGTGCGTAATGCCCGGCTCGTCGCACCGGCCGCCGAGGCCAGTGTCAGCACCACGGCACCAGCCACCAGGAGCGGCGGCAGCCAGAGCTGCTCGTCGGGCACCACACCCTCACCCCGGACGTAGGCGAACGGGACGATCGTCGCCTGCGCGGCGAGCAGACCGATGACGGTGCCGACCGCGGCGACCACACCGGCCTCGGCGAGGATGGAGCCGCGCACCTGAGCGGGAGTGGCGCCGAGCAGCCGCAGCCTGTGCAGCTCCAGGCGCCGGTCGGCGAGAAGGGCGGCGAAGGCGTTGACGACCATGATCGCGGCGAACGCGCAGATCATCGCGGTGACCACGTTGTTGAGCAGGTTGATCGTCTCGTAGCCCTCGGTGACCTCCGGAGGCAGACCGGTGGGCAGCGTACGCTCGTCGATCCCGACCAGCATCAGGATGCTGACCGCGGCCGCGGAGAGCACCATGACCGGCGCGAGCACACCGGCGAGCAGGTGCGACCTCCGCGAGGTGTTGTACGCCGCCAGGTGCCCGCTCGTCCCGCCCAGCAGCGGCCGCAGCAGCCGGCTTCCGGCCCGCAGCAGCAGCGGTGCCAGCGCCGCGAGACCCACCGCGACCAGGAGCCCGAGGGAGCCGGTCATCGCCATCGCGTCGTACGGGTCGGCGGCGTCCTTGCCCGTGGCCATGGTCATCACGACCATGGTCGTGGCGTGGCCGACGGCGACCAGGGCCACCACCCACCGCCACCAGGCGATCCGTCCCGTGCCCGACCTGGCTTCGGAGAGCGCGACCGTCGCCGGCCCCCGGGAGGCGCGTGATCCGGCCAGGCCGGCAGCAGCCAGGGACACGAGCAGGAGCAGCACGACGGTCGCGGCGAGCGCGACCCAGCCGCCCGAGTGGGCGACCTGCTCAGTGACGACTCCGCCGGACTGCAGCAGGTCGAGGAGCGCTCGGCTGGTCAGGCTCGCCACGCCGGCTCCGAGGACGGTGGCGACGAGCGCGACCACGAGCGTCTCGGCCCGTACCAGGGCGCGGACCTGGCGGGGCTCGGCGCCGACGGTGCGCAGCAGGCCGATCTCGACCTCGCGCTGCCGGACAGTGACCCCGACGGTGGAGACGATCGAGAAGAGCGCGATGACGGTGCCCCAGGCGCCGACCACTCCCCCGAGGACGAGCAGGGTCTCCCGCTCGGCGCTCGGGGTGCCGGGTTCGAGGGCGACCTGGATGAACGGCGTGAACGAACCCATCACCGCGGTGCCCAGCAGGATCGCCACGAACGTCGCGGTCATGGCGGTCGCGCGGTGGCGCAACGAGCGCAGTGCGAGGGTCAACATCACACCATCTCCGGCTCGGTGCGGGCGGTGAGCTCGTCCAGATGTGCCATCTGGCCCGCGACGGCCTCGGCGGCGGGGTTGTCCATCCGCCCCACGGCGCGGCCGTCGACGAGGAAGACCACGCTGTCCGCGTACGCAGCGGCGACGGGGTCGTGGGTGACCATCACGACGGTCGCGCCGAGCTCGCGGACGAGGCTCCGGAGCAGGGCGAGCACCGAGGCCGCCGTGTGCGAGTCGAGGGCTCCGGTGGGCTCGTCGGCGAGGACGATGTCGGGACCGGTCACCAGCGCCCGGGCGATCGCCACCCGCTGCTGCTGGCCGCCGGAGAGCTGTGCCGGCAGGTGGCCGGTGCGATCGCCCAGGCCGACGCGGTCGAGCAGCTCGCGGGTCCGGCGGCGGGCCGCCGCATCGATCCGGCCTCCGGCCAGCCGCAGCGGCAGCGCGACGTTCTGCTCGGCGGTGAGGTAGGGCAGCAGGTGGAAGCCCTGGAAGACGAACCCGATCCGCTCGCGGCGCAGCCTGGTCCGGCGTGCCTCGGTCAGCTCGGTGACGTCCTGGCCGGCGATGACGACCCGGCCGCCCGTCGGCTGCTCCAGCGCTCCGGCGCAGGTCAGGAACGTGGACTTGCCGGAGCCGGAGGGCCCCATCACGGCGGTGAACGTGCCCGGTGCGCAGGCCAGGTCGAGTCCGTCGAGCGCGGCCACGGCGGCCGCACCGGTGCCGTAGGTCCTGGTGAGGCCGGTGACCTCGAGGGCGGGTGTGGTCATGGGTGGCTCCTGGGGTTTCGGGTGGCTGATGTCACCCTTCGACGCTAAGGAACCCGTCGCTCACCCACGATGGGCTCAAGGAGCCGAACCGGGTAGGGAAAACCCCACCTCACTCCTGCGACGAGCGCGGGAGGCGTACGGCGATCGTGGTGTCCCCCGGGGCGCTGGCGAGTGTCACCGTGCCACCGTGGGAGGTGACGATGGCGTGCACCAGGGCGAGGCCGAGGCCGGCGCCACCGTCGCGCTGACGGGCCTCGTCGGCGCGGGTGAAGCGCTCGAACGCGTGCGGGACCAGGGCCGGAGGGAAGCCGGGGCCGTCGTCGTGGACGTCGAAACCGTCAGGACGTACGCGGACCGTGACCGTGGTGCCGGCGGGCGTGTGCCTCCGCTCGTTGGTGAGCAGGTTGCTGATCACCTGGTGGAGTCGCTGGGCATCACCGGTCACGACCACCTCGGCTTCACCGGAGTCGGCGTCGGCCGGAAACTCGAGCCGCCAGGTGTGTGAGGGGTCGATGACCCGGGCGTCGTCGACGGCCTCCAGGAGCAGCCGGGTCAGGTCGACCGAGTCACGGGCGAGCGGGCGGCCCTGGTCGAGGCGCGCGAGCAGGAGCAGGTCCTCGACCAGCGCGGTCATCCGCAGCGACTCCTCCTCGACCTTGCCGAGCGCGGTCGGGACCGCTTCGGGCCGCTGCTGGGCCAGCTCGGTGTAGCCGCGGATGGTGGTCAGCGGGGTGCGCAGCTCGTGGGAGGCGTCGGCGACGAACTGGCGTACCTGCTGCTCGCTGCGGTGACGTTCGGCCAGCGAGGTCTCGACGTGGTCGAGCAGGGAGTTGAGCGCGGCGCCGACCTGGCCGACCTCGGTGTCTTCGTCGGTGAGCCGCTCAGGAACCCGTTCGGTGACCTCGACCTCGCCGGAGGAGAGCGGTAGCGCGGCGACGGAGTGGGCCGTCGCAGCGACCTCGCGCAGGGGGCTGAGCTGGCGGCGTACGACGACATAGCCGACGCCCGCGGCAGCCAGGACGCCCAGCAGGGTCAGCAGGGCCTCCCAGAAGACCAGGCTCTCGATGGTGTTGTCGACCTCGTCGGTAGACATCCCGACGACCCGTACCGCCTGCTCACCCGTGTCGAGGAAGCCGGACTCGGCGATCACTCGGTAGGTGCCTTCGTCAGGCAGGTCGACATCGTGTAACCGGGCATCGACGCGTACGTCCTCGAGGATGTCGAGGTCCGCGTCCGACAGCTCGTCCTCGGCGTCCGGGTCGAACCCACCGATCTGACTGTCCGCGGCAGAGGACGCCGGGAAGACCGCTCGGATCGAACCCGGTGGAATGTTGGTCATCCCCGCGGGTCGCGGTCGGTTCATCGACATCGCCATCTCGTGGACGTCCCGGTCGAGGCGATCCATCAGCGTCTCGCGCAGCGCGATCGTGGCGAACGTGGCGATCAGGAGCGAGACGACCAGCACCAGGGAGACCGCGGTGATGACCAGGCGCGAGCTCAGCGGCGCGACCAGTCGCTTGAGACGGCTTCTCACTCAACAGCCTTCAGCACGTAGCCCGCACCACGCATCGTGTGGATCATCGGCTCGCGGCCGGCGTCGATCTTCTTGCGCAGGTAGGAGATGTAGAGCTCGACGACGTTGGCCTGGCCACCGAAGTCGTAGGACCAGACCCGGTCGAGGATCTGGGCCTTGGACAGCACCCGGCGGGGGTTGCGCATCAGGAAGCGGAGCAGCTCGAACTCGGTCGCGGTGAGGCCGATCTCATCCCCGGCACGGTGCACCTCGCGCGAGTCCTCGTCCATCGTCAGGTCGCCGACGCGGATCACCGAGTGCTCCTCGACCCGCGTCGCGCCGGCCCGCCGCATCAGCCCACGCAGCCGGGCGACGAGCTCCTCGAGCGAGAACGGCTTGGTCACGTAGTCGTCGCCACCCGCGGTCAGCCCGGCGACCCGGTCCTCGACCGCGTCCTTGGCGGTGAGGAAGAGGACGGGTACGCCCGGGTTGGACGACCGCACCCGGCGCAGGACCTCGAGCCCGTCGAAGTCGGGCAGCATCCAGTCGAGCACGATCGCGTCGGGTGCGGTCTCCTTCGCGGCGGCCACGGCCTTGGAGCCGGAGTGGGCCATGGTGATATCCCAGCCCTCGAACCGCAGTGCCATCGCGATCAGCTCGGCGATGTTCACCTCGTCGTCGACGACGAGCACCCGCAGCGGCGAGCCGTCGGCGCGGGTCAGATCCTTTCCTCCAGCAGTCATGACTCCATCATGCGGCCGTTTGCTGTGCGGTACCTGTGAGGTCGCTGTGGCGTGTCGATCTCATGGCCGGGTCATCGCCGGGTCATCGCTGGCCGCCACCCGGCATGCCACCACCCTGCCCACCGGGGCCGCCACCCGGCATCTGCACGGTGTTGCCGCCGCCCGTACGTCCGAAGCCCTGCTCCTCGGAGGTGCCGCCGCTCGGCAGGTCCTGGGAGAGGTCGGCCAGGACGACCTGCTGCCCCTTCTCGAGGCCGTCGGTGACCTCGATCCGGGTGGTGCCGACCAGGCCGGTGGTGACCTGCTTGCGCTGGGTCGTGTCACCGTCGACGACCAGCACCGAGCCGTTGGAGAGGGCCGAGGCCGGGATCGTCGCCACGTCGTCCGCGGAGCCGACCACGACCTCGACGGTGGCCATGTTGCCGGCGAGCAGGTCGAGACCGGTCTCGTCGAGGGTGACGGTCACCGGGAAGGTGCTGCTCCCCGAGGAGGTATCGGGAACCTGGCCGACCAGGGTGACCTTGCCCGGGAGCGGCTCCTCGGCACCCGCCGGGGTGACGTCGGCGACCTGACCGGTCTGGAGCTGCTCGACCTGGGTGGCGCTGACGGTCAGCTCCACACTGGTCAGGCCCTCGGCGATGAGGGTCACCGCCTCGGTGCCGGCAGACGCGCTCTCGCCCTTCTTCACGGCGACCGAGGCGACCGTGCCCGCGGCCGGTGCCTTCAGCACCGCGCCCGCGAGCGCGGCCTTGGCCTCGGCGACGTCGGCCTTCGCCCGGTCGATCTCGGCCTGGTCCTTGGCCAGGGTCGCGGCGGTCACGCTCTCTCCTCCGCCTGATCCACCCGATCCGCCTGATCCACCCGATCCGCCGGAGACACCCGACCCGCCAGTGGCGCCCGACCCGCTCTGGCCGCCGCCGCTCTGCTCGCCCTGGGCACCGCCGGTGCTCGGCAGCTGATCGGACCCGCCGGAGGACTGCCCCGAATCCTGCGGGCCGCCGCCGGACTGGTCCGGGCCCTCCCCACCGGACGAACCGGCGCTCGCGAGCGTCTCGTCCAGCTCCGCGCTGTAGCCCTTCAGATCGGCCTTCGCGGTCGTCACCGCCGTCCTGGCCTCGGCGAGCGCCGACTGGGCCGAGCCGAGCAGCGCGGTGGCCTCGGTGACGGTGCCGCCTGCCGAGTCCTGGGCGCCGAGCGCGGTCTCCAGGTCCTCGTCGCACGAGTCGGAGGTCTCCTGGCCACAGGACTCCTGGGCAGCCTTCAGCGCACCGGCGAGCTCACCGTCCTCGTCGAGCGTGCCGCCGGAGGCGACCAGCGCAGTCAGCTTCTCCAGGGCCGAGGCGAGATCGGTCTGCGCCGTGCCGAGCTCGGTGTCGGCGGCGTCGAGTGCCTTCTGGGCCGAGACCACCGCGTTCTGCAGCCCCTTCACCGTGGCGACCAGATCGGCGGTCGCGTCGGTCGAGACGCCGCTCGCCGTCGGCAGGGTCGTCGGGGTCGTCCCGGTCCAGACTGCCGCGACGACCTCGTTCGACGGCGAGGCGCCGGTCGCGAAGCTCGGCGAGGCGGTCGTCCCCGAGCCCGAGTCCGAGTCGGAGGCCGTGGTCGAGGTGACACCAGAGATCTGAGCCTCTTTGTCGCTCGCCAGCTGCGCCCTGGCCGCGGCGAGCGTGGCCTTGGCGGCGGTGAGCGACTTCTTCAGTGACGTACGGTCCAACCGGGCCACCACCTGGTTCTTCTTCACGGTGTCGCCCTCGGCGACGACGGTCTCGACCGTCCCGTCGGTGGCGAAGGCGAGGTCGGCGCGGCCGTTGGGCGCGACGGTGCCGGTCAGCGAGAGGGTCTGCTCCACGTCGCCGGTGGTGACCGCGGCGGTACGGTAGCCGGCCGAGGACGAGGCGGTCGCTGCGTACGCCGTGTAGCCACCGCCCGCGACCACGACCAGCGCCGCGGCGCCGGAGGCCGCCTTGATCCAGGTGCGGGAGACGCGCCTCACGAGGACGCCCCGTCCCGGCCCGGCGCGCCGCCCGGCATCCCGCCGCGGCCACCGAAGCCGGTGGTGCACTCGCCCTCGACCGGGTCCGAGACCGAGATCCGCTCGGCGGTGACCGCCCCGGTGTCGTCGGCCTCGCCGGTAGCGGTCACGCAGGTGCCGACGACCAGAGCGCTCTTCGTCGCCGTCCTCGTGGTCGTGTAGGTGGTCTCGGAGCCGACCGTGACGCTCACCGAGGTCGTCTCCTCGGAGTCACGGGAGGTCGCCGCCACGGTGAAGCCCGAGTCGCTGACCGCGGTCACCTCACCGGACGTGCCCATGCCGCCGCCCATGCCGCCCGGTCCGCCCGAGGGCATCCCCTCGGGCATGTCGGTGGGCATGTCCGTCGGCATGTCGCTGGGCATGTCGCTGGGCATTCCCTCGGGCCACTGGCCGCCCCCGAAGCCTCCGCCCGCGCACGAGCCGTCGGTCTTCTCGGTGATCCGGACGGTCGCGGCTGCCACAGCAGTGTCGCTCGACTCGGACCCCTCGGCGGTGGTGACCATGACGCAGCTGCCGACCGCGACGTCGGCGAGCGCGGCACTGACCTGCTGGCTGATCGTGGTCTTGTCGGTGTAGGTGACCGCGGTCTGGGCGTCGCTGCTCTGGACCTGCAGCGTGCTGCCGTCGATGGCGGCGATCTCGCCGGAGGTGCCCGGCATGCCGCCGCCCATCCCGCGGCCCTGCCCCTGACCCTGGCCCTGGCCGTACCCCTGCCCCTGCTGGTCGGTCGCCACGTCGCTGTCGGCACCACAACCTGCCAGGGCGATGAGCCCGACGGTGGCGAGAGCGGCGAGCGACGTCGCCCGGGAGCGGCGCGTGCGGAGCGTGAACGTGTTGGTCATCGAGATTCCTTCGTACGTCGAGATGGTGGTGTCACTCGCTGCGGAGAGCGTCGATCGGGGTCAGGCGAGCGGCCCGGCTCGCGGGGTAGACCCCGAAGCCGACGCCGAGCGCCAGGGAGGTGACCAGCGCGGCAGCGGTGGCGAGGAGGGACAGGGACACGGGCTGGTCGATCAGGCCGGGCAGACCCCAGGCGCCGATGGCGGCGATGACGATGCCGACGACACCGCCGGCCAGGCCGAGCAGGGATGCCTCGGCCAGGAACTGGCGCCGGATCACCGACGGGGTCGCTCCGAGCGCCTTGCGCAGGCCGATCTCGCGGATCCGCTCGGTGACGGAGACGAGCATGATGTTCATGACGCCGATGCCGCCCACGAGCAGCGAGATCGCCGCGATGCCGCCGAGCAGCACCGTCAGGGTCTTGTTGGTGGCATTGGCGGTCTCGACCAGCGAGTCCTGCGAGGAGATCGAGAAGTCGGCCTCGTCGGCGCTCACGCCGTGCAGGTTGAGCAGCAGCGCGTTGATCTCCTGGTAGGCCGCCGGCAGGGCCTCGTCGGAGACCGCCTCGACGTAGACCGTCGAGACCGAGCTGCTGGTCGAACCGGTCAGCGACTTCGCGGTGCCCATCGGCGTGACCGCGGTGTCGTCCTCGGTGGAGCCGGACGAGCTCGCGCCGGTCGACTCCAGCACCCCGATGACGGTCAGCGCGGTGCCGCCGACCGAGACCGTCTCCCCGACGGGGCTGGCCGGTCCGGTGAAGAGCTCGGAGGCGGTGTCGGCGCCGAGCACGACCACCTTCGCCCCCGAGGCGACCTCCTCGGAGGTGAAGAACCGCCCGGTCGCGACCTCGCGCTTGCGCACCTGCGGCCACGTGGTCGTGGCACCGACCAGCGACGTCGTCCAGTTGGTCGAGGCGGTGTCGAGCTGGGCGTTCGAGGTGGTCACCGGGGCGACCGCCTTGACGTCGGGAGCAGCGTCGCCGTCGCCGAGCGCCTCGGCGTCGGAGAGGGTCAGCGTGGAGGCGGACCCGAAGCCGCCGCGTACGCCTTCCGAGGAGGTCGATGAACCCGGCGAGACGATCAGCAGGTTGCTCCCCAGCGCGCTGATCTGGCTCTTGACCTGGTCCTGCGCACCCTGGCCAAGGCCGACGGTGAGAATCACCGAGGCGATCCCGATGACGATGCCGAGCATCGTGAGCAGCGACCTCATCCGGTGCGAGCGCACCGCGTCCCAGGCGGTCGCGAGAGTCTCGGCCCAGCTCATCGCGCACCTCCCGCGAGCACCGGCTCGTCGGCCGTGATCAGGCCGTCGCGGATGGTCAGCCTGCGGCCCGCGCGCGCGGCGACCTCGTGCTCGTGGGTGATCAGCACGATGGTCCGCCCGCTCGCGTGCAGCTCGTCGAGCAGCGCGAGCACCGCTTCGGTCGAGCCCGAGTCGAGGTTTCCGGTCGGCTCGTCGGCCAGGATGATGTCCGGCTCGGTGACCAGCGCCCGGGCCACCGCGACCCGCTGCTGCTGGCCGCCGGAGAGCTCACCTGGCCGGTTCTCGAGCCGGTCACCGAGCCCGACCCGCTCCAGGGCCCGGGCGGCGCGCTCGCGCCGCTGCGACCTGGGCACCCCGGCGTACGTCAGCGGGAGCTCGACGTTGCGCCAAGCCGGCAGGCTCGGCAGCAGGTTGAACTGCTGGAACACGAAGCCGATCCGCCGGTTGCGTACGTGGGCGAGGGATGCCTCCGACATCGTCGAGACGTCCTCGCCGCCGAGGTGGTAGCTGCCCTCGGTCGGCACGTCGAGGCAGCCGAGGATGTTCATCAGGGTCGACTTGCCGGAGCCGGAGGGTCCGATCACGGCGACGTACTCCCCCGCCTCGATCTCCATGTCGACGCCACGCAGCGCCTCGAACTCGATCGATCCGGACCGGTACGTCTTCCGCACGCCGTCCACGGAGACGACCGGGGCGCTCGCGCTCACCGACCGCCACCCATCTGGCCGGGCATCCCGCCACCGGGGAACTGACCGCCGCCGGGCAGCTGTCCCATCTCCCCCTCGCCACCGAAGCCACCGAAGCCGCCCTCCTGGCCGCCTTCCTGGCTCCCGGACCTCGACCCGCCGGGACGGGTGAAGGCCTCGATCTCGACCGTGTCACCCTCGGCGAGCCCGTCGGTGATCTCGGTCGTGGCGCCGTAGACCTCACCGATCGTCACCGCGGTCTTGACCGTCTTGCCGTCGACGACCTTCTGGACGTACGCCTGGTCGCCGTCGGTGGTGATGGCAGCGCTGGTCACGGTGAGCACGTCCTCGCGCTGCTTCACGGTGATCTCGGCCGTGGCCGAGGTGCCTGGGTAGAGGTCGTCGCGCTCACCGGTGACCGTGATGCTCACCGGGAAGACCGCGGCACCCGAGGAGCTCGTCTCGGCGACCTTGCCGACTGTCGCGACGGTCCCGAAGACCTCCTCGTCGACCCCGTTGACGGTGACGGTCGCCTGCAGGCCCTTCTTCAGCGAGGCCGCGTCGTCCGCGCTGACGGTCGCCTCGACGACATGTTCTCCCGCGGAGACGATCGAGACGGTGCCGGTGCTCGTCGATGTCGAGGAGCTGTCGCTGGTGCCGCCCGAGGTACCGCCCGAGGTACCGCCCATCGACGAGCCGGACCCACCGGAGTCACCACCGGATCCACCCGAGGACGAGCCCGAGGAGCCGGACGATGAGCCCACGACGTCCCCGACGGCGAGGTCGAAGCCGGTGATCGTGCCGCCGATCGTGGCGCGCAGCACGGCGTCGTCCACGGCCTGGCGGGCGGAGTCGAGGTCGGCCTCGGCGGCCGCGACGGCGGCCTCGTCCGAGGCGATCTGTACGTCGGCGGCCCCCGAGGACTCGTCGGTGTCGAGCTGCTCCTGGGCGGCGGTGAGGGCCGACTTGGCCGCGGTGCGGCTGGCGACCAGGGTGGTGTCGTCCACCCGGGCCAGCGCGTCGCCCTTCTTCACGGTGTCGCCCTCGGCCGCGTAGATCTTCGTGACCGTTCCGGAGACCTCGAAGGACAGGTCGGCGGTCTCGGCCGCCTCGACGGTGCCACTGGCCGACACCGTTTCCTTCACGGTCCCCGATGTCGCCTGGACCTGCACCGCCTGTGTCTGCGCGGTGTCCTCGCGGGTGAGCGCATACGCGCCCGCTCCGCCACCGACCACCGCTGCCGCCACTCCGGCGGCGAGCAGGATCCGGGCCGTACGCCCGAGCCTCCGCCACCGCTCCGTGAGTCTCTTGCGCACCACACTGCCTCTCTCCTACGCCTCCGGCGGCGCCGGAGGCATGACGAGAGGACTGTCGTGTGCGTGACTGTGCGGGAGGTCGGCTCCGGCTGTGGAGAGGCTATGAAAGAGCCTGTGAATCAGTCGCGTCGCCGGGCACGGCGAGCGGTGTGGACCATCAGGTCCGCACACACCTCCACCTGCTCGGGGAGGGCCGCGGCCAGGTCGGCGAGGAGCGCGGACCGGTCGGCGGCCGGGAGGATCCGGACCGCGGAGATGGTGTCGAGGTGGCGCACATAGTCCGCCCGAGCGAGGGTGAACCGGCGCGGCACCTCCCGCTCGCGTACGTCGCACAGCCGGCCGTCGGCCAGCATCTCGTCCCCGGGGAACAGCATCGGCGCGTCCACCGCGGACGGTGCCGGCACGTGGCGGCCCTCCGGGGCGTACGCCGCGATCAGCTCGTCCTCGACGGCCGCGACCTCGACGTCGGCCAGCACGAACGGGCCGCCGAAGAAGGCCACCGCTCCCCCGTCGCGGACCAGGGCGGTGGCGAGGTCCCATCGCGTCGCCGGCGTCGTCCAGTGCCAGGCGGCGGCCGCGTAGAGCAGGTCGAACGGCTCGTAGGCCGCCGGGTCGAGCTCCTCCAGGGCAGCGCGCACGGTGGTCACCGGCAGTCCGGAGCACTCGCGCCGGAGCACGCTGAGCATGTCGGCGTCGGGGTCGGTCGCGACCACCTCGATCCCGGCGGCCGCGAACGTCCGGGTCGCCTTCCCGGTGCCGGCACCGATCTCGATCGCCCGTCGCACCGGGCCGTCGGCGACCTCGTTCACCAGCGCCACCAGGGCGTCGGGGTAGCCGGGACGGAAGCGCTCGTAGTCCTCCGCGACCGCTCCGAAGCTCCGTGCTCGTTCCATCGTCGTCGAAGGATCGGCCTCAGAGGCCGGGGGCGCCCCAGAGCGCGAGCCAACGGGAGAGGTCCTTCTCGACCGGCAGGTCGCCCTCGATCGCGGTGCGGACGTTGATCTCGAGCAGGTTGTCGCGCTGCTGCGGGCCGGTCGGGACGAAGGGGTAGAAGGTGCCCTGCTTGTAGAGGTAGATGAGGCCCACGCTGCGGCCGTCGGCCCCCTCGAAGGAGATCAGCGAGCACAGCAGACCGGAGCCGAAGCCGTTCATCTCCAGGGTGGTGTTGACCGCGTGGAGGTCGGTGACCAGGCCGGTGATGTCGGGGTTGGCCGGGTCCAGCGACTCGTGGTCGACGCTGAGCCAGGTGAAGCCGAACTCGTCGACGCTCGTGGTCACCGTCGGTGCGCCCTCGGAGGCACCGAGGAGCTCGACGATGTCGTTCTGCGTGCCGGCGAAACCAGCCCCGGCCGCTGCTCGGTAGCAGACCGCTCCGTCGCCGGTCGGGACCAGCCCGAGCGAGGTCTGCATGGTGAGTGCGGCGGTCGGCACCGCGAACAGTGCGTCGAGGTTGGCCTGCTTCGGTCGCGTACGACCTGTGATGACGTCCCAGAAGCCCACGAAGGCGACCCTACTGGTTGGGGCGGCCGAGCTCCGCCTCGATCCTGGCGAGCTGCTCCAGGCGCTGCTCCAGCGAAGGGTGCGTCGAGGTGAGCGTACGCAGCGACTGGCCGCTGATCGCCGGCGCGATGAAGAAGGCATTCATCGCCTGCGAGGACCGCAGGTCGCGGCTCGGGATCGCGGAGATCTCACCGGTGATCTTCTGCAGCGCGCTGGCCAGCGCACCCGGCTTCATAGTCAGCTGCGCGCCGGCCCGGTCCGCGGCCAGC
This sequence comes from Nocardioides sp. NPDC059952, assembly GCF_042730435.1. Taxonomy (NCBI): domain Bacteria; kingdom Bacillati; phylum Actinomycetota; class Actinomycetes; order Propionibacteriales; family Nocardioidaceae; genus Nocardioides; species Nocardioides sp. NPDC059952. The sequence goes on from NZ_JBHWLY010000055.1 coordinate 18,544, forward strand.
TCGCGGTAGCGCGACAGCATCCGCAGCAGCACCCAGGAGACGGCGTAGACGGCCAACGAGACCAGCAGCACCACCAGCCACACCGGGAGACCGTTGTTGTTGTCGCGGCGGCCGCCACCTGCGTACGCACCGTACTGAGAGCCGCGGCTCAGCATCCCGGCCACGATGCCGGCCGAGGAGGCGACCGTCATCACCAGCACGTCGCGATGGGCGACGTGGGACAGCTCGTGGGCGAGCACGCCCTCGAGCTCCTCGGCGGTCAGGCGCTGCATGATGCCGGTGGTCACCACGACCGCGGACCGCCTCGGCGAGCGGCCGGTGGCGAAGGCGTTGGGCATGTCGGTGTGCGCGATCCCGACCCGCGGCTTCGGCATGTCGGCCAGCGTGCACAGCCGATCGATCATCGCGTGCAGCTCAGGAGCCTCCTCGGCCGACACCTCGCGCGCGCCCATGGCGCGCATCGCGAGGGTGTCGGAGGCGTACCACTGCCACCAGGCGATGCCGAGCCCGACGATGCCGATGATCGGCGCCCACTGCGCGGGCATGACGAACATCAGCGCCACGACGAGCCCGACGAACAACGCGCCGAGCAGGAACATCACCGTGGTCATCCGGACGGTCAGCCCGGCATCACCTTGGAAGCGTGACATGTCTCTACCCGGGGATCAGACCCTCGTCGCCGAGCATCTCGGAGACCTCGGCGAGCGTGGAGCCGGGTCCGGGAAGGATCAGGTCGGAGGAGTCGATCGCGTCGACCGGGTGGGCAGTGCCCATCGAGCGTACGCCTTCGAGCAGCGTCTCCAGGGCCGCGTCGAAGACGGCCTCGTCGGTGCCCTTGCAGGCGGCCTCGACCGCGGCGTCGAGCTCGTTGAGCTTGTCGACAGCGGCCTCGTCGAGGTCGTACTGCCCCTCGCCCAGGATGCGTACGATCACTGCTCGGCCTTCTTCTCGGTCGACTCCACGTCGATGACCGGCGCGTTGGCGTCGGCACCGGGCAGCGCCTGGGTCTGCTGCGGGGCGCTGAGGCCCTTCAGCGCGGCGAGCTCGGCCTCGACGTCGCTGGTCGAGCTGAGCGCGTCGAGCTGACGAGTGATGTCGTCGGAGGGACCGGCGGTGAGGTCGTCGAGCGCACCGGAGGCGAGCAGCTCGTCGACGGCGCCCGCGCGAGCCTGCATCTCCAAGGTCTTGTCCTCGGCACGCTGCATGGCCATGCCGACGTCGCCCATCTCCTCGCCGATGCCGGAGATCGCCTCGTTGATGCGGGTCTGCGCCTCGGCGGCGGTGTAGGTCGCCTTGATGGTCTCCTTCTTGGTGCGGAAGGACTCCACCTTGGCCTGCAGCCGCTGCTGGGCGAGGGTCAGCTTCTCCTCCTCGCCCTGGAGGGTGGCGAGCTGGGTGTTGAGGTCGTTCATCTGCTGGGTGAGACCGCTCTTGCGCGTGAGGGCCTCGCGGGCCAGGTCCTCACGGCTCATCTCGATGGCCTTCTGGGCCTGCTGGGTGAGCTTGTCGGACTGCTGCTTGAGCCCGTTGATCTGCAGCTCGACGCGCTTGCGGCTGGTCGCGACGTCCGCGACACCGCGGCGCACCTGCTGCAGCATCTGAAGCTGCTTCTGGTAGCTGTAGTCGAGCACCTCCCGTGGGTCCTCGGCCTTGTCGAGCGCCTTGTTTGCCTTCGCCTTGAAGACCAGGCTCAGCCGCTTCATCACACTCATCGGTTCCCTTTACGCCTCTCATATGCGGCCGACCGCCGGCCGCCCCGCGTCGTCGCTTGCCGCTGGACTCTCGTCGTCCTAGGACAAGTGTTGCCTCTCACCTTAGGCCGGGTCCACAAAACTCGCTGTCAAGGTCGATCGGGATACCCTGTATGTGTCCCAGCCAACAGGTAAGAGGTCACTTAAGTTGTTCGGTCGCAAGTCCCCAGCCCCGCAGGTCGTCGAGCCCGAGAACCCGGTCAAGGAGATCGGCAAGGGTCGTCCGACCCCTTCGCGCAAGGAAGCGGAGGCTGCTCGCAAGGCGCGCCTCAAGCAGCCGCGTTCGCGCAAGGAGATCAACGCCGCCAACCGCGCCCAGCGCTCCGAGCAGGGCGACAAGATGCGCCAGGCGATGAAGACCGGCGACGAGCGCTACCTTCCGCTGCGTGACAAGGGCCCGGTCAAGCGATTCATCCGCGACTGGATCGACGCTCGGTTCACCTTCGCCGAGATCGTGCTCCCGGTGCTGATCATCGCGCTCGTGGTGCCTTACATCAGCCTCGAGCTGGCGATGTACTCCCAGCTCTTCACCCTTGTCGTGATGGCCACCGTGATCATCAACCTGGTCGCGCTGCGTTTCCTGCTCCGCAAGGAGCTCAAGCGCCGCTTCCCCGACAACGACCTCAAGGGCACCACCTACTACGCGATCATGCGCTCCATCCAGATCCGTCCCCTGCGCCTGCCCAAGCCGCAGGTCAAGATCGGCGCCCAGCTCCCCGACGACTACCGCTGAGCCTCGCCCGTCCCGGAGTCCTCGACCTCGCAGACGAGGCTGGCGACGCCCGCACGGCCCTGGAAGCTCCAGGAGCCGGCCAGGTCGGTGAGCTTCTCGGCGATGTAGGGCTCGGGTCCGGCCGCGGGCACGCTGGTGAGCGTCCAGACCGTGGAGAGCTCGACCCGGGTCGGCGTACGCCACGCCAGCTTGACCCAGATCTCGCCCGGCAGGTTCGAGACGGCCACGTGGACGCCGAAGGCGGCGAGCACCTCGAGCCGGTTGGCGGCGCGGTCGCCGACGACCCGCGAGTCGGTCCACGCCCGCACCTGGCTCATCGCCTGGTCCGGCGTCAGCAGATCGACTGCGTCCTCGCGATCCGACTCGTGGAGGTGGTTGCTCATCAGGTGACCTTTCGGGTGGGGGTGGCCGGAGCCGTTCGGATGTCCCAGATGGTGTCGAGGCCGGCGCGGCGGAGCCGCCCGGCGAGCGCCGGATCGGCGTTGCGGAGGCGAAGAGGCACGCCCCGCGTCCCGCAGCGCCGCTTGGCCCACAGCAGTGCCGCGACGGTCGTCGAGGAGAACCCGGTCAGGCCTGCCAGGTCGACCACGACCGCCTCAGGACCGCCCGCGAGCATCTCCGCCAACCGCCAGCGCAGGTTGTGGATCGCCCGCAGGCAGGTGGCGTCCGAGAACGGGACGACGACGGTCTCGTCGACCGGGTAGAAGTCCCCCTCGCTCATGCCGCCGCCTCCGTCAAAGAGAGCGAAGAATACGGAGGCGGCGACCTGAGATCCATGGTCGCTCGCTGGCGCTCGCTCATGCGGTCCACACTGCCGACGCTGTATGGAGGACCCTTCGCAGTTTCGTGTCAGTTTCGTGTCACTTGCGGCCGGTGGGCCGCCACGGGTCGGCCACCGGACCGGTCGGGTGAGACGATGCGGGACGTGCAAGAGGCAGCCAAGCGAGTGCTCATCCTGGAGGACGACTACGGGCTGCGTACGTCTCTCCGGCTCTTCCTCGAGCAGGAGGAGTACGTGGTCGGCGAGGCCGACGATGCCGAGATCGCCCTCGATCTGGACGCCGCCGAGCCGTTCGACGTGATGCTCGTCGACCTGATGCTCGGTGGCATCGACGGATTCACCTTCATCCGCAGCGTTCGCCCACGGACGACCGCCCCCATCATCGTGATCAGCGCCCGCGACGGGTCCAAGGACGTGGTCGCGGCGCTCGAGGCAGGAGCGGACGACTACGTCCGCAAGCCGTTCGACGTCGCCGAGGTCAGGGCCCGGATCAAGGCGGCACTGCGGCGCCCGGACTACCCGCTCGTCTCCTCCGCCGGCGGCTACACCCCCCTCGGGGGCATCGTGCTCGACTCGACCGACGGACCGCTGGTCTTCGACCCGGCCGCCGCCACCCTGCGTCGCGGCTCCGAGGACCTGCACCTCACCAGCACGGAGTTCAAGCTCCTGCTGGCGCTGACGGCCGGTCCCGGCCGGGTGATGACCCGCGAGAACCTGGTCAGCCAGATGTGGCCCGAGGGCCACCACGGCGACGTCCGGGTCGTCGACGTGCACGTCAGCCGGTTGCGCAACAAGGTCGACAACGACCCGGTGGCCGGCGGCGTCATCTCGACGGTCCGTGGACTGGGCTACCGGCTGGATCCGCGATGATCCGGAGGCAGGTGCGGAGCGGGCTGCGCGCCAACGTCGTGGCGGCATTCGCCGCCGGCGCGCTGTTGATCAGCCTGATCCTCGCCTTCAGCACCTACTTCTCCGCGCGTCACTACCTGATCGTCCAGCGCGAGCGGAACGCACTGCAGCAGGCCTACATCGACGCGGCGCTGGTCAAAGAGCGGCTGCGTACGAACGGCGTGAACGTCGCCGAGGTCCTGTCCGAGATCGCCCCACCGAGACGCACCACGGTGTTCGTCCACCAGGACGGCCAGTGGTACTCCTCCGATCTCACCACGCAGGCCCACGACGCCACCAGCAACGTCGCGACCAGCGTCGAGGCCGGAGAGGTCGCGCTGTCCTGGACCGATACCGGCGACCGGCCCAACATCGTGGTCGGCGTCCCGCTCGAAGGGGTGGACGCCGACTACTACGAGGTCACCCACGCCAAGGAGCTCAGCGAGACCCTCGACACGATGGGCTACGCGCTCGCGATCTCAGCGGCCGTCACGACCCTCGCCGGCGGAGTCCTGGGCTGGTACGCGGCCCGCCGGGTGCTGCGGCCGCTGCGGCAGGTCGCACTTGCCGCCGCACGGATCTCCGCCGGAGAGCTCGACACCCGGGTCGAGGCGACCGACGACCCCGACCTGGCCACCCTCACCGGGTCGTTCAACACGATGGTCGACACCGTCGTCGAGCGCCTCGACCATGACGCCCGCTTCGCGGCCGACGTCAGCCACGAGCTTCGTACGCCGGTCGCCACCCTCACCACCAGTCTCGGTGTCCTGCAGGGCGACAGCACGCTCTCGCCGAGCTCGGCGACCGCCGTCGGGCTGATGGCCGGCGAGCTGGACCGGTTCCGCGGTGCGCTCGAGGACCTGATCACGCTGGGACGGCTCGACGCGGGCGTGCGCGAGTCGGAGTGGGAGGTGCTCGGCGTCGCGGACCTGGTCGCCGCGACCCTCGCCGAGGCCGAGATCGGCGGCAGGGCCACCGTCGACGTCCCCGCGGATCTGGTGATCTATGCCGACCGGCTCCAGGTGCACCGGGCACTGGCCAACCTGGTGCGCAACGCGGAGACCCACGGCGGCGGACTGAGCGCGGTGCGCGCGATCGCCCGCCGGGGCTACGCCGAGATCCATGTCGTCGACTCCGGCCCCGGGGTCCCTGCCGCCGAACGAGAGCGCATCTTCGACAGGTTCGCCCGGATGGGCGCCCGTGGCGCGACCACCGGGAGCGGGCTGGGGCTGAGCATCGTCGCTCAGACCGCGCAGCTCCACGACGGCTCGGTCTGGTGTCGCGAGGCCGACTCCGGCGGCGCCGACTTCGTGCTCTCCTTCCCGCTGGCACCGACGGCGAGGACCGCCTCGGGGCGAGAGGCGTCATGAGGGGGCTGCGTACGTCGTGGGCGGCGGGCGCCGCCGGCCTCCTCCTGCTCGCGGCGGCATCGTGCGGAGTCCCCGACGACGACGAGGTGCGCACCGTCGACCCCTCGGAGGTGCCGTACCACCTGCTCGACGACGTCGACGAGGTCCCCTCGGGCGCGGCGAGCGGGCTCTCCGGGCCTCGGCTCTACTGGGTCGACGCCGAGGACCGGCTCGTCGGCCGGCCGGCGGCGAGCTTCTGCTCGAAGACCCTCACCGGGGTCGCGAGGGACATCCTCGACCAGCTCGGCGACGGGCCCTCGGCGCGGGACCTGGGCTCCGGCCTCGGCACGGCCCTGCCTCCGGACAGATGGCTGAAGCTGGTGGCGATCACCGGCCGCACCGCCCACCTCCGCATCTCGACCGAGGACGCGATCGCCACCAACCGGGTCGTGCTCGCGACGGCGCAGACGGTCCTGTCGCTGACCTCGATCCCCGGCGTGGACCAGGTGGAGATGGAGTACGACGCCGAGCCGCTGCAGGTACCGCGGTCCTCGGGTGAGCTCGCCGACGGACCGTTGCGGCACGACGACTACCGCAGCCTGCTCGCCGATCCCGCCGAACAGCCCACGGACAGGCGGCTCCGGCGCGGCGACCTCTGCCCGGGCTGAGCCGACTCTCCTCCGGTCTCAGACGAGACCGAGGACTTCCTCCAGGCCGATCGTGAGCCCGGGTCGCGAGCCGATGCCGCGGACCGCGGCGAGCACGCCGTGGGCGAAGGAGGCATGCGAGAGCGAGTCGTGGCGGATGGTCAGGAGCTCGCCGACACCGCCGAGGATGACCTCTTGGTGGGCGACCGATCCGGACATCCGCAGGGAGTGCACCGGGATGCCGTCCACAGAGGCCCCACGGGCCCCGTCGAGGGCCGAGGTGGTCGCGTCGGGCGCCGGGTCCACCCCGGCCTCGCGGCGCGCCGCAGCGACGAGCTCGGCGGTCCTGCGTGCCGTACCCGAGGGGGCGTCGGCCTTCCGCTCATGGTGGGTCTCGACGATCTCCACCGACGGGAAGTGGGCGGCGGCGAGCTCGGCGAACCGCATCATCAGCACCGCGCCGACCGAGAAGTTGGGCACCACCATCGCGCCGACGCCCGGGGTCTTCGCGAGCCAGCTCTCGAGCTGCTCGACGCGGTCGGGCCCAAAACCCGAGGTGCCGATCACCGTGTGCACGCCGTGGGACAGGCAGAACTCCGTGTTGCCCATCACCGCCTCGAGGGTGGTGACATCGACCGCCACCTCGGCACCGGCGTCGGTGATCGCCTCGATGTTGTCGCCGCGACCGATCCTGGCGACGAGCTCCAGGTCGTCGGCGGACTCGACGGCCTCGCAGACCGCCGAACCGAGCTTGCCACGTGCACCGAGAACAGCCACCTTAGTCATGAGGCCACACCCTATAGATCACGCTCCAGCAACGATCTACCACCATCCGATGAACATTGCGCGGGGCGACACCGTGAGCTTCTCGAAGGGGCTGTGCGCGGAACCGAAGGAGGATCTGGCAGTCTTGGACCCATGGTGGTGCAGACGATCCCTGCTCGGATCCGTTGGGCCGTTGATTTCATGGACATTCAACCGAACGATCATGTCCTTGAGATCGGCTGTGGCCCGGGGGCTGGTGCCGAGCTGATCTGTAGCCGGCTGGAGACCGGAAAGCTATTTGCGATCGACCGCTCGGAGTCGGGTGTCGATCGTACGAAGCGACGATGCGCGAAGTACCTGGAGGCAGGACGCCTCACCGTCCGCCAGATCGACCTCGCGACGCTGCGGGTCCCGGTCAAGCGGCTGACGAAGGTATTCGCGTTCAACGTCAACCTGTTCTGGGTGCGTGACGCATCCGCCGAGATCGCGCTGCTCCATGAGCGCGTGCTGCCCGGCGGCACGGTCAACCTCTTCTACGAGGCCACCCAGCGCGAGCAGGTCCCCGAGATCGTCGAGAAGTCGAGCAAGGCCCTGGCCGACGCCGGCTTCCGCGTCTCCATCGTCGACTCCAAGGTCCCCGCCGCCGTCGGGATCATCGGCAAGCGCTGACCCGGACCGCGCGGAGTCGGCTCGTCGTGACGAGCCGACTCGGCGTCAGGCCGGTCCCACTACCGCGAGGATCTCCGGGCGGGTCAGGATCTCGGCCGCGACCTCACGGCACTCTTCGAGGGTGACCGCGTCGATCCGCGCCAGCACCTCGTCGATCGAGTAGAGCTCACGGTGGACCAGCTCGGCGCGGCCGATGCGGGACATCCGGGAGGCCGAGTCCTCCAGACCCAGCACGAGGCCGCCACGCAGCTGGCCCTTGCCGAGCTCGAGCTCCTCAGCGGTGATGCCGTCGCGGGCGACGGCCGCCAGCTCGGAGCGTACGACCTCGAGGACCTCGTCGAGCTTGGCCGGCAGGCAGCCGACCTGGACCCCGAAGAGGCCCGTCTCGGCGTGGCTGTAGGCGTAGGAGTAGACCGAGTAGGCCAGGCCGCGGTGCTCGCGGACCTCCTGGAAGAGCCGTGAGGAGGTCGCGCCGCCGACGGCGGTGTTGACCACCTCGAAGGCGAAGCGCCGGTCATCGCCACGCTGCAGACCCTCACGGGCCAGGATGACGTTGACCTGCTCCAGCGGGCGCTGGGCGCTGACCTGCCCGGGAGCGACCTCGAGCGGCGACCCCTCACGCGGAGGCACCGGCGCGGCCGGCCCCTGCAGGAATCCCGAGCCGGAGAACGCCTTCTCCACCATCGCCACGACCTCGTCGTGGTCCAGGTTGCCGGCGACCGAGACGACCATCCGGGGCGCCACGTAGTGCGCCTGGTAGAAGTCGTTGATCTCATCCCGGGTCAGCGCGGAGATCGAGGCCTCCGTGCCGGCGATGCCCCGCCCGAGCGGCGTCTCGGCACCCCATGCCTGCGCGGAGACGAGGTTGTGGATCACGTCGTCGGGGTCGTCGTCGTGCATCGCGATCTCGTCGAGGATGACGTCCCGCTCTGCCTCCACGTCCTCCCCCGTGATCAGCGAGGAGGTCAGCATGTCGCCCACGACGTCGATGGCGAGGGGCAGGTCGACATCGAGCACCCGCGCGTGGAAGCACGTGTACTCCTTGGCGGTGTAGGCGTTGAACTCCCCACCGACGCGGTCCATCGAGGAGGAGATCTCCAAGGCCGTACGCGACGGGGTGCCCTTGAACAGCAGATGCTCGAGGAAGTGGGAGCAGCCGTGCTGACGCGCGGTCTCGTCCCGGGACCCGACGCCGACGAAGACGCCGACCGCGGCCGAGCGGACCCCGGCCATCTGCTCGGTCACGATCCGCAGGCCCGAGGGATGGACCGTGCGGCGTACCAGCGACGTCACCGCGCCGTTGACCTCGGTCTGCTCGAGCGTGACGGTGGTGCCGGGCTCCTGGTTATAGCCGGAGGACCGGCCGACACCCATGTGTCGACCGGTCCCCCGGGTAGCGCGTGACGCCAAGGTCACTCCTCGTCTGCGGCCTCGGTGGTGGCCTCAGCAGGAGCCTCCTCGGAAGGAGCCTCCTCCTCGAGCACCGGGGCGAGCGAGAGCTTGCCGCGGTCGTCGATCTCGGCGATCTCGACCTGGATCTTCTGGCCGACCTCGACGACGTCCTCGACCGACTCCACCCGCTTGCCGCCGTTGAGGGCGCGCAGCTTGGTGATGTGGAGCAGGCCGTCCTTGCCCGGGAGCAGGGCGACGAAGGCGCCGAAGTTGGTCGTCTTCACGACCGTGCCGAGGTAGCGCTCGCCGACCTCGGGCATGGTCGGGTTGGCGATCGCGTTGACCGCCGCACGGGCGGCCTCGGCGGCGCCGCCGTCGGTCGCACCGATGAGCACCGTGCCGTCGTCCTCGATGGAGATCTGGGCGCCGGTGTCCTCCTGGATCTGGTTGATCACCTTGCCCTTCGGGCCGATGACCTCGCCGATCTTGTCCACGGGGACCTTCACGGTGATGATCCGCGGAGCGGTCGGCGCCATCTCCTCGACGCCGCCGATGGCCTCGTGCATGACGTCCAGGATGGTCGTACGCGCGTCCCGGGCCTGGTTGAGGGCCTGGGCGAGGACCTCGGCCGGGATGCCGTCGAGCTTGGTGTCGAGCTGCAGCGCGGTCACGAACTCCGCGGTGCCGGCGACCTTGAAGTCCATGTCGCCGAAGGCGTCCTCGGCACCGAGGATGTCGGTGAGCGCGACGTACTTCGTCTCGCCGTCGATCTCACCGGAGATCAGACCCATCGCGATGCCGGCGACCGGCGCCTTCAGCGGGACACCGGCGTTGAGCAGCGACATCGTCGAAGCACAGACCGAACCCATCGAGGTGGAGCCGTTGGAGCCCATCGCCTCGGAGAGCTGGCGGATCGCGTAGGGGAACTCCTCGCGGCTCGGGAGCACCGGCAGGAGCGCGCGACGAGCGAGCGCACCGTGGCCGACCTCGCGGCGCTTGGGCGAGCCGACGCGGCCGGTCTCACCGGTGGAGAACGGCGGGAAGACGTACTTGTGCATGTAGCGACGGTGCTTCTCCGGGGAGAGCGTGTCGAGCTGCTGCTCCATCTTGAGCATGTCGAGGGTGGTGACACCCAGGATCTGGGTCTCGCCGCGCTCGAAGAGCGCCGAGCCGTGGACCCGCGGGATCACGCCGACCTCGGAGTGCAGCGGACGGATGTCGGCGAGACCACGACCGTCGATGCGGACCTGGTCGCGCAGGACCTGGGTGCGGATGGCCTGCTTGGTGATGGCCTTGAACGCCGCACCGATCTCGCCCTCGCGGCCCTCGAACTGGTCGCCGAGCTTCTCCAGCAGGGCGGTCTTGATCTTGTCGCCCTCTTCGTCGCGCTCCTGCTTGGTCAGGACGCGCTCGCGCGAGCCCTTGACGCTGTAGAGGTCGGTGACGTCGGCGCCGACGATGGCCTCGACGGCCTCGTAGACGTCGTCCTGGTAGTCCAGGAAGACCGGGTAGTCCTGGACCGGCTTGGCGGCCTGCTTGGCCAGCTCGGCCTGGGCCTCGACCAGCTGCTTGATGAACGGCTTGGCGGCATCCAGGCCACCGGCCACGATCGGCTCGGTCGGCGCCTGGGCACCGGACTGGACCATGTCCCAGGTCTTCTCGGTGGACTCGGCCTCGACCATCATGATGGCGACGTCGCCGGTCTCGGTGACGCGGCCCGCGACGACCATGTCGAAGACGGCGTTCTCGAGCTGGCTGTGGCTCGGGAAGGCGACCCACTGGCCCTCGATCAGGGCGACGCGCACGCCGCCGACCGGGCCGGAGAACGGCAGGCCGGAGAGCTGGGTGGACATCGACGCGGCGTTGATCGCGAGCACGTCGTAGGGCTGGTCGGGGTCGAGCGCCATGACGGTGATGACGACCTGGACCTCGTTGCGCAGACCCTTCTTGAAGGTCGGGCGCAGCGGGCGGTCGATCAGGCGGCAGGTGAGGATCGCGTCCTCGCCCGGGCGGCCCTCGGAGCGGAAGAACGAGCCGGGGATCTTGCCCGCGGCGTACATCCGCTCCTCGACGTCGATGGTGAGCGGGAAGAAGTCGAAGTGGTCCTTCGGCTGCTTGGAGGCGGTGGTCGCCGAGAGCAGCATCGTCTCGTCGTCGAGGTAGGCGGTCACGGAACCCGCGGCCTGCCGGGCGAGCAGCCCGGTCTCGAACTTGACGGTGCGGGTGCCGAACTTGCCGTTGTCGATGGTCGTCTCGACGGCAGTGATGACTGGTTCAGTCAAGGATTCGTCCTTGTCTAGGTCTCGGAGCGCCCCCGCGCCGGGCGTGTGCACTCGTTGTGCACGGGGCCGGTCTTCGATCGAGACCCTCAGGTCCGCGATGGACCTGGGAATCACTACCGAGGACCGAGCCGGACGGGCGGGCCGCTCCTGGTGATGTGTTCCATTTTCCGAGTGCCCGCGCGGCTGGCGCTAGCACTCATCGCTCAGCCTATCCGTCCCCCGCCCGAAATGCGGAACGGAGGCACGCGCGCGCCTCCGCGACGACTTCACACGACGGTGACGGGGTGGCGTACGACGGCGTCGAAGAGGTAGCCACCGGGGTTGTGGGCGGCGACGTCGGGCTGGGTGCGTCCGGCCCGATCGGTGGCCCGGACGAGGATCTCGTACGCCCCCGGCTCGGGGTTGCGCCAGGTGTGGTCCCACTGCGCCCAGCCGAGGCCGTGACCGCCGGTGGGGCGGCCCGGCGCGTGCTGGATCGCGCGCGCCCACGTCGCTCCCCCGTCGGTGCTGATCTCGACACGCGCGATCGGCGCAGCGCCTGACCAGGAGCGGCCGCTCAGCACGATCCGGTCGCCGGCCGGGATCTCGGCGTTCCACTCGAGCTCGAGGGCGGAGCGGACCGGGTTGACGGTGAGCGGGCCGTCGACGTTGTACCACTTCGTGTCCCACGGCGAGGTCAGCACGCTCGTGGACACCTCCAGCGAGCCGAGCCACTTGATGCTCGCGATGCCGATCCAGCCGGGCAGCAGCAGCCGCAGCGGAAAGCCGTGGTCGGGCAGCAGGGCCTCACCGTTGGCGCCCCAGACGAGCAGGGCGTCGTCGTAGGCCTTCTCGATCGAGAAGGGGCGCCGCACCCGGCCGTAGTCGACCTCCTTGTCGACGTAGCTCGCGTCGAGCCCGGTCGCCTGCACCGAGACCGCGTCCTGGCGGATGCCGACGGCGGTCAGGACGTCCTTGAGGCGTACGCCCTTCCAGCGGACCGCACCCACCGCGCCGAGCGTCCACCTGGTGCCGCTGACCTCCTGGCCCTGCTGGGTGCTGAAGAAGCTGCGGCCGTTGCCGGTGCACTCGTGCACCGAGGTCGTCTCGACGTGCCGGAAGGCCTTGAGGTCCTCGAGGGTCAGCCTGACCCCGGCGGGGTCACGCAGCCCGTCGCCGAAGATCTCCAGCTCGTACGTCTCCGGGTCGATCCGCGGGGTCGCGGTGTGGTTGCGCACGAACAGGTCGGCCTGAGGGGTCAGGTAGCGACGCGGGTCGACCGAGTCCCAGCGGGTCTCGGCGTTGGTGCCGTAGTCGATGAACCGCTCGGCGGGTAGCGGCTTGAGGATCGCGGGAGCACCCGCCACGGCACCGGCCGTCACCGAGTCAGTGACCTGCGTGGTGCCCACCGCTGCGGCCCCGAGCGCCGCGGTGGTCAGGAAGGTGCGTCGGTTCAGACCTGGGGACGTCATGCGCGGATATTAACATGACCAACTTACTGTTGTTTAGGTTTCGCCAGTCGGCTCGGCCACCAGATCCGGTCGCCGGCATCGAGATTGATGGCCGTGACCAGGATCGACCGGACGATCATCGTGTCGAGCATGACCCCCAGCGCCACGGTCACCCCGATCTCGGCCAGGAAGACCATCGGCAGCGAACCGAGCACCAGGAACGTCGCGGCGAGCACGACGCCCGCCGACGTGATCACGCCTCCGGTCGAGGTCAGCGCGACGAGCGACCCTGCCCAGGTGCCGCGGACCTGCGCCTCCTCACGCACCCTGGTCATCAGGAAGATGTTGTAGTCGATGCCCAGCGCGACCAGGAACACGAAGGCGAACAGCGGGAACGCCGGGTCGGTGCCGGCGAAGCCGAAGACGAACTCGAAGATCAGCACCGAGATGCCGAGTGCCGCCCCGAACGACAGGATCACCGTGCCGAGCAGGATCAACGGGGCGACCACGGCCCGCAGGAGCACCATCAGCACCAGCAGCACGACCAGCAGGACGATCGGGATGATCACCAGGTTGTCGCGCTGACTGGCCTCGAGGGTGTCGAACATCATCGCCGAGGTGCCCGTGACCAGGGCGGCGGATCCGTCCACCTCGCCCACCGCCGAGCGCGCGTCGGCCACGATGTCGTACGCCTGGGGCGAGGTCACGTCCGCGTCCACCACCGCCGCGATCGCGACGACGCCGTCCTGCGGAGGGCCGAGCGGGAAGCTCACCGACTCCCCCGCCGGGGTCTGGACGGGCACCAGACCGTCGACGCCGCCGAGCGCCTGCTGCACCTGGTCCTGCGCCTCCGAGTCGGCGACCACGAGCAGCTGGTTGGACTGGTCGGCCATGTCGTGGTCGATCAGCACCTGCTGCCCGGTGATCGAGTCGAACTCCTTGGTGTAGGTCTCGTCCGAGGCCAGTCCGTTCGCGTCGAGCCGCAGCAGGCCGAGGCAGGCGAGGAGCAGCAGGCCCGTCGTCACCACCCAGACCCTGCGCGGCCGCACCGAGACCATCTGGCCGACCTTCGCCCACAGGCCGGTCTCGGTCGGCTCCGCCGATCCGTACGCCGGCCGCTGCGGCCAGAAGACCCACCGGCCGCAGATCACCAGCAGGGCGGGCAGCAGGGTGACCATCACCAGGTAGGTCACCCCGATCCCGACGGCGACGACCGGTCCCATCCCGGCGGTCGAGTTCATCTCCGCGAAGGTCAGGCAGAGCATCGCCAGGATCACGGTCACGGCACTGGCGAGGATCGCCGGAGCGGCACGGTGCAGGGCATGCGCCATCGCGTCGTGACGGTCCTCGAAGTTGCGCAGCTCCTCGCGGTAGCGGGAGACCAGCAGCAGGGCGTAGTCGGTGCCGGCACCGATCGCCAGAATGCTCAAGATGGCCTGGCTCTGGCCGTTGACGGTCAGCCCTGCCTCCTTCGCCAGGAAGTAGACCAGGCCCATCGCCACGCCCAGTCCGACCACCACCGAGACGATCGGGAAGAGCCAGAGCACCGGGCTGCGATAGACGAACAGCAAGATGACCACGACCACCGCGAGCGCGGCCAGCAGCAGCGTCGTGTCGATGCCGCCGAACGCCTCCGCCGCGTCGGCCGCGGACCCGCCCTGGCCGGTGACGTGCAGTCGTACGCCGTCGTGGTCGGCGATCCCGCGGACCTGGTCGACGAGGTCGGGCATCTTGTTCCAGCCGTCGGAGCCGAGGTCGAAGGTCACCGTGACCTGGGCGACCTCGCCGTCCTCCGACAACAACGGTGGCTCGATCTCTCCCTCGACCCCGTCGAGACTGCCGAGCTCGGCGATGTCACCCGAGGCGATCGCGGCGAGGTCGGCTCCGGTGGTGGTGGACGAGGTGTAGACGAGGGTGGTGGGTATCGCGTTGGGGTTCTGGAAGGGGCTCATCTTGTCGAACCCGCGGGTCGACTCCGCCGACGCCGGCAGCCAGGAGCTGGCCTCGTTGTTCTGCACCTCGGTCAGCTTCCCGGCGAAACCGCCGAGCGCGACCACCGCGAGCAGCCAGAACACCACGACGACGTACTTCGTCCTGGGCCCGGTCAGCTTGCCTGCGATCTGTCGATGCACGGTCTCTACACTGCGCCTGATTCACCCGAGAACGACCAGGAATGCCCACTGTGGCCCAACCTTCCCTAAAACAGGCGAACGGGCCGCCCCCTGTGGGGGCGGCCCGCTGCCACGAAGATCAAGAGATCAACGACGAAGGCCGAGCTTCTCGATGATCGAGCGGTAGCGCGCGATGTCCTTCTTCTGAAGGTAGTTGAGAAGGCGGCGGCGCTGGCCGACGAGCAGCAGCAGACCACGACGGCTGTGGTGGTCGTGCTTGTGCTCCTTGAGGTGGTCGGTCAGGTGGGAGATGCGGTGCGACAGCAGCGCGATCTGCACCTCCGGCGAACCGGTGTCACCCTCGGTCGTGGCGTACTCGGCGATGATCTTCTTCTTGGTCTCCGCGTCAGTTCCAACTGCCATGCGAAGGCTCCCTTCCGGCCCGTGGGCCTACTCGTTGCGCGGCGCGCCCGGGCCTGTTCACCGGGGCACTCTTGGTCCGCGGCCGATTTCACGGCTTGAGCCGCCGACCCCCATGGGTCGACAACCCGAGAAGATTAACAGCGAGCCGGCGTACGCCCCGAATCGCCGCCGGATCAGGTCACGACCACGAGCCGCGCCACCAGCCGGCGCAACCTCCACCACAGCTTCATCGTTCTCCCCCTCGACTCTTCCGCCACTGGGTTCGACGCTGGGGAGCCGGGTTCGGTTGCATCGGTCAGCTCATGGCTTCTCAGCAGCGCTCGGCGAGGCGCTCGGCGAGGCGCTCGGCGCGCTCGTCGTGATCCCGGGAAGCGACGCCTTCGGTACGGTCGCCAGCGGCGGCTCCTGGATCGCCGGTGCGTCCCCGCTGCCGTCCGCGAACGCGTTCGGGTCCAGCGCGGTCTCGGGCTGGACCCGGCTGGGCAGCGGGAAGACGTTGTAGAGCTGCGCGGCACCGTTGGACCACGGGTAGAGGATCCGCGGCTGCAGCGGCTCTCCGGTCATCTCGTCGGTGCAGACGACCTCGGCCATGTCGGACTCGGCACCCGTGAGCGCCGGGAGCGGGGCGGCGGTCGTCGAGGTGCAGTCGGGCTGGGTGACCACGTCGATCGGCTTGCCCTCCTGGTCGAAGAGCTGGACGCCGGTCAGCGGCTTGCCCGAGGCGTCGTACGGGTAGATGTTGCTGACCCACCTCCCGCCGGAGTAGACCCCCGCCTGCTCGTCGATCGGCGCGCCGTAGCCGCCGCCGACACCGGCCTCGCTGTAGCCGTCGCTCCAGCCGCGGTCGTAGTCGGTGCTGCCACCACCCCCGCTCGCCCAGGCCATGAAGAGCACGAACGCGGCGAACGTGTTCAGGCCCAGGAGCACGACCCGTGCGCCGGTCCCCCGCTCGCCACCGGGCCAGAGGCGACCGGCGCCGATGAACATGCTGACCGCCACCGCGACGATGAGGAGCAGCACGGCCGGGGCGCTCGACATGCCCCACCCGAACATCGCCGAGACCAGCCAGGCCGCGGCCCAGGCACGCACGATCCACCACAGCGGCCGCAGCCAGGCGACCACGGGCCCCAGGTCCGTACGCAACAGCTCACCGGCCTTGGCGACCGCCGCGTCGAAGCGGTCGTGGCCGGCGTCCAGGAGCCCGTCGACCCGCTCCGCGAGCCCCCGAGGCGCCTTCACGCCCACAGGGATGCCCGCCGCCGCCCGCAGCTCCTTGGCGTACTCGACGGGGTCCCCGAGCGCATCGGGGCCGCGCTCCTCGACCAGCTCGGTGAAGTCGGCCTCGAGCCCGTCGGTGATGTCGCTGAGCACCTCCGGGTCGAGGTCGTCGAGCTCGCGGCGTACGCGAGCCAGGAAGAGCCGCACCTCCGGCGCGACGTTCGGCTCGGCATCTGTGGTCGTCATGCGCTTGCCCCTCGGAGGATCTCGGTGACGGTGGTGGAGAAGTGGGACCAGTCCTCGCTCTGCTGCTTGAGCTGGCCTTGCCCGGCAGGTGTGATGCCGTAGTACTTGCGGTGCGGACCGGACTCCGACGGGACGACGTAGGAGGTCAGGGCGCCGGCGGCGTACAGCCGCCGCAGGGTGCCGTAGACCGACGCGTCGCCGACGTCCGTGAGCCCGCTGTCGCGGAGCTTGCGGACGATGTCATAGCCGTACGCGTCCTCGCCGTCGACAACGGCCAGGACGGTCAGGTCGAGCACCCCTTTGAGCAGCTGGGTGGTATCCATGCTTCGCACACTACTACGCAGTGCGCACTACTTGCCAGAGCATTGCACCGCGCGCCGCCGAGGAGCTCAGCGACGCCGGGAGCGCGACACCCTAGGAGCGGCCGCGGACGTCGCGGACGAAGTCCTTCCAGGCGGCCGTGTCGCCGGCCGGGCCCTGGCCACGCGCCGGCCCGGTGAAGGTGCGCACCTGGACCGGCTGGGTGGGCTGGCTGGTGGACACGCGGGCGAGGCTGGTCTGCGCGGTCGGCACCGCGACGCTCGTACGCAGCTGCTGGCCGTAGCCGCCGGGCGCTCCCCCGGTGCCACCGCCGGGGCCGCTTCCGGAGATCAGCGAGGACATCGGCGTGTACTCCTCCACCTCGTCGCTCTTGCCGGGGATCGCCAGCCAGATCAGCGCGATCAGGAGCCCGGTCGCCCACCCGTAGGTCAGCCCGTACGCAGCGCCCAGCTCGAGCGCATCACCGAGCGTGGCCACGAACAGGTCGGAGCCGCCGGTGAGGTAGGAGTAGAGACTCCCGGCGACCTGCCCGGCGGCGGTCGCGACGGTCGCGGCGAACCAGCACCCGAGGAACACCGGCCAGAACGCCCGCGGCCAGATGCCGATGGTGCTGAGCCAGGTCAGCAGCCAGGTGAGCACGAAGACGGTCCCGGTGAGGACGGCCGAGCGGCCCAGGTCGTCACCGGAGAAGAGCCCGCTGAAGGAGCCGTCGCCGAAGTAGGTGAGCCGGTCGCCGAGCAGCGCGGCCACCCAGCCGGCCGATTCGCTGCCGTTCTCCTCGATCCACGTCGAGAACGGCGTGGAGCCGGAGAGGAACTGCAGGGCCCAGAGACCACCGGTGACCAGGACCGCGTTGAGGAACGCCGGGATGCCGCCGCGGGGGCGCTCTGCCTCGACCTCGGTCTCGTAGGCGGACGTTGGGGTGGAGTGGGGATCCATAGCCAACAATTCAACCGCACCTGGACCCCGCTGAACAGGCCGCGGGGTCTACGGCTCGGTAAGACCTTGTTGAAGGATGGCGCGTGCGCGCACCACGTCGGCATGCATCTGCTCGACGAGCGCGTCGATCCCCTCGAAGGCGACCATGCCGCGCAGCCGCTCCACGAAGGCGACCTCGACCTCGACGCCGTAGAGCTCGAGGTCGTCGCGGTCGAGCACGTAGGACTCGACCCGGCGCCCGACCACGCCCTCGAAGGTGGGGTTGGTGCCGACCGAGATGGCGGCGGGGAACCGCTCACCGGTGTCGCGCCGGGTCAGCCAGCCCGCGTAGATGCCGTCGGGCGGCACCGCGGTCAGCGAGTCGGTGGGCACGTTGGCCGTCGGGAAGCCGAGCTCGCGGCCACGCTGGTCGCCCTTCACGACGACGCCACGCACCGAGTAGGGACGGCCCAGGGCCTCAGCGGCGCCGGTGACGTCACCGGTCGCCAGACACGTACGGATGTAGGTCGAGGACCACACCTGGGGTCCGCCGTCGAGCGGGATCCCCTCGGCGGAGAAGTCGTGGATCTTGCCGTAGGCGACCAGGTCGGCCACGTCGCCGGCGGCCTTGCAGCCGTAGCGGAAGTTGGCGCCGACCACGCACGCCTCGGCGTGCAGCGCGTCGACGAGCACGCGCTGGGCGAAGTCGTCGGGTGACCAGTTGGCCATCTCCATGTCGAACGGCAGCGCGAGCACTGCGTCGGCGCCCGCCCCGAGCAGCAGCTCGGCGCGTTCCTCCATCGTGGTTAGCACACCAGGGGCGTGCTCGGGCCGCAGCACCGCCATCGGGTGCGGGTCGAACGTGACCGCCACGAGCGTGAGCTCCTTGGCGTCCGCGACCTCGCGCCCGCGGCTGATCACGTGCTGGTGTCCGAGATGGACGCCATCGAAGTTGCCGACGACGACACACGTACGCCCCAGGCCGGCCGGCACCTCACTCAGACTTCGCCACAACACGGCCACAGAATATCGGGGGGTGCTCACTCGGACGTGACCTGGGCCGTCTGTCGGGCACGGAGCGTGAGATAGACAGCGCGCATTCCCACGGCTCGCTCGATCTCGCGCAGCACCGTCCCGAAGAACTGCTCGCGGTAGGTCTCGTCCGTGACGGTCGAGACGGTGAGGTAGAGCGAGGAGAACCCGGCGAGGAACAGCGCGACCTTGACCAGCTCGGTCGACACGTTCGGCAGCCAGGACAGGTTGTGCAGCGACTGCTGACCGGTCCAGCCCAGCTGGACACTGTCGGTCATCACGATCGCACCGAAGAGCAGGAAGAAACCGAAGACGGCGACCGCGATCAGCACGACCTGGGTGGCCTGGATGACGAGCAGCGCGAGCACCAGGTTCCAGCGCTCGAAACCAGTCACCTGGGCGAGCTCCGCGGGGTCGGCGCCGCGGCCCTCCCGGGCGTCCTCGACGAGCTCCGCACAGGCGGCTTCCAAAGGCGTGCCCCGGCATGTGCGCGTCAGGAAGGCGGCATCCACGTCGTCGTCGATCCGGTCCACCTCCTCGGGCAGCCGGACCAGCAGGAACGCGGCCGCCGACCCGGCGAACAGCAGCGTGACCAGCCACAACGCACCCAGATCGAGGTTGGCCGACATCTCCCAGACCTCGGCGTTGATGAACAGGAACGTCATGAACAGCAGCAGCAGCGGCAGAGCCCGCAGGGCCATCGGCAGCAGCCTGGTCAGCGACCCGAAGGTACGCCCCATCGCCCACACCAGGATCGGCCGGAACCGCATCGCGGTCAGCGCGTACCACCCCGCCGCGGCCCCGCCCAGAGTGAGCAGCAGCGCCGGCGCCGCCCCGAGGTCGCCGGTGGCCCAGGCCAGCGCCACCCCGGCCGCGAGTGCGACGACCACGACCACCACACCCACCAGGACCGTACGCCGCGGCCGCATCGCCGCTCTCACGGCGACGCGCTCCTCCGGAACGAAGTAGGTCAGGCCGTTGTGACGGAACCAGGAGTCAGTGAGCCGAAGCGCCTCGGCAGATCCGTTCTGCTTCACAAGCGCATCATCCTCGCAGGCTTTGCCGTAGTCGTTCCGTCACCCGACGAAGACCGCGCTCGCCTTCGCGGTCGTCGCTCCGACCGGCTCGTAGAGCGCCAGGAACTCCCCTTCAGGGGCGAACACGGCGGTGAGACCGTCCAGGGCCAGCGTCAGCTTGCGGCCGAAACGTACGTCCTGGGCCTGCTCCCCGGAGAGGTCGACCGAGGGAAAGGCGGCCCTGGCGGCATCGGCCAGCGGCAGGACCGCGAACTCGTCGGTCAGCTCCTCGAGCGTCTTCGCCACCTCGAGGTCGTAGGGCCCGACCGCCGTGCGGCGCAGCATGGTCAGGTGACCGCCGACCTCGAGCGCCGCACCGACGTCGCGGGCGATCGCCCGGATGTAGGTGCCCGAGGAGCAACGGACGGAGATGTCGATATCGACCATGTCTCCCTCGCGCCGGAGCTCGCCGACGGTGAGCTCGTGCACCGTGACGGGCCGCGCCTTCAGCTCGACCTGCTCCCCGTCGCGTACGCGCTGGTGGGCACGCTTCCCGTCGACCTTGATCGCCGAGACCGCGGTCGGCACCTGCAGGATGTCGCCGACCTGGGTGGCGAAGGCGCTGCGTACGCGCTCCTCCTCGATGCCCGCGGCCGAGCGGGTCTCCACGACGTCGCCCTCGGCGTCATCCGTAGTCGTCGAGACGCCCAGCCGCACCGTCGCCGAATAGGCCTTCTCGGTCAGCATCAGGTGGCCGAGCAGCCGGGTGGCGCGCTCGATCCCCAGCACCAGTACGCCGGTGGCCATCGGGTCCAGGGTGCCGGCATGCCCGACCTTGCGGGTGCCGGCCAAGCGTCGAACGCGCGCGACGACGTCGTGGGAAGTGACCCCGGCGGGCTTGTCGACGATGACGAGACCAGAAGGAGCAGTCACTCCTCGTCGTCCTCGTCCCAGTCGTCCTCGGCCTCGCGAGGCTTCTTGTAGGGATCGGCCTCGCCGGCGTAGCTCTCCCCGCGAGCGGCGGCGACAGCGTCGTCCTGCGCCTTGGCGCGGGCGAGCACGTCGTCGAGGTGACGGGCGGTCTCCGGCAGCGCGTCGTGGATGAACTCCAGCGTCGGCGCGGTGCGGGTGCCGAGCTGCTTGGCGACCTCGGAGCGGATCAGCCCCTTGGCCGACTCCAGCGCGGCCGCCGTGCCGGCGAGCTCGGCCTCCGAGTCGGCGCCCAGCACCGTGTAGAAGATCGTCGCCTGCTGGCTGTCGCCGGTCACGCGCACATCGGTGACGGTGACGAACCCGATCCGCGGATCCTTGATCCGCCTCTCCAGCATCTGGGCGACGATCACCTTGATCCGGTCAGCGATCCGGCGAACCCGTGGGCTACTCATGTTCACACTCTCTCAAATAATCGAAGTAAATCGAGACGTGGGGCGGGCCCCGCGCGGGCGCCCGGCCACCGGCCAGGCGGGGTTTTTGCGCCACCGGGTATCTCCACCAAAACGAAGGGGTTGAAGAAGTCGCCGAGCGATTTTTGGA